>NZ_NRIQ01000054.1:0-98944 GCF_020224095.1 Enterobacter sp. CCUG 70166 | reverse complement strand
TCAGCCCCGTGGGAGAGGGTTAGGGTGAGGGCATCAGGCCGCACTATTCTGAGCAACAAAAACAAAAAAGCCCGCAGAGCGGGCTTGTTTGTTTTAAGTGGCTGGGGTGCAGGGATTCGAACCCCGGAATGCTGGTATCAGAAACCAGAGCCTTACCGCTTGGCGACACCCCAATTGCGTTAAACAAACTGCTTAACGACTTTAAAGTGGCTGGGGTACGAGGATTCGAACCTCGGAATGCCGGAATCAGAATCCGGTGCCTTACCGCTTGGCGATACCCCAACAATGTTCAGTTTACCGAATCGTATTCGATAACATAAATATGGTGGCTACGACGGGATTCGAACCTGTGACCCCATCATTATGAGTGATGTGCTCTAACCAACTGAGCTACGTAGCCAGTACTGCAATCTTCGATGGCTGGGGTACCTGGATTCGAACCAGGGAATGCCGGTATCAAAAACCGGTGCCTTACCGCTTGGCGATACCCCAATACCGCGGAGAACCGCATGATCGAAGAAATATGGCTGGGGTACCTGGATTCGAACCAGGGAATGCCGGTATCAAAAACCGGTGCCTTACCGCTTGGCGATACCCCATCCGTGCAACGCTTACCTGGGAATGGTGCGGGAGGCGAGACTTGAACTCGCACACCTTGCGGCGCCAGAACCTAAATCTGGTGCGTCTACCAATTTCGCCACTCCCGCAAAAAAGATGGTGGCTACGACGGGATTCGAACCTGTGACCCCATCATTATGAGTGATGTGCTCTAACCAACTGAGCTACGTAGCCATCTTTTTTTCGCGTTACCTTATCGGCGTTGCGGGGCGCATTATGCGTATAGACCCTTGCAGCGTCAACACCTTTTTCAATGAAAATAGCCGGAATGTGACTGTTTGGTTAGGTTGCGAACAGCGAGGCCGAATATTCGACAATTATTGGTTATTAATCGATTTTATGCGGGGAAAAGAGAGGAAAAAAAATCAGGCCCCGGAGGGCCTGATGATACTCTGAACATTATTTATAGGCAGACTGGTGAACGCCCACTGCGCGTCCTGACGGATCGTTCATGGCTTTGAAGGATTCATCCCATTCAATGGCTTTAGCAGAAGAGCAGGCGACCGATGGACCACCCGGTACGCACTCGGCTGCACTTGGAACCGGGAACAGCTCCTCAAAGATCTCACGGTACAAATACGCTTCTTTCGAGGCTGGCGTGTTGTACGGGAAGCGGAAGCTCGCAGTTTCCAGTTGTTGATCAGAAACCTGTTTTGCCGCCACCTCTTTCAGAGTGTCGATCCAGCTGTAACCCACGCCATCCGAGAACTGCTCTTTCTGACGCCACGCCACGCTCGCCGGCAGGTAGGATTCAAAACATTCACGCAGGATATGTTTCTCCATTTTGCCGTTGCCGCACATTTTGTCCTGCGGGTTGATGCGCATCGCCACATCGAGGAATTTCTTATCGAGGAACGGCACGCGGGCTTCCACACCCCAGGCGGACATCGCTTTGTTGGCGCGCGCGCAGTCAAACATGTGCAGCGCCTGTAGCTTACGCACCGTTTCTTCATGCAGCTCTTTGGCGTTTGGCGCTTTGTGGAAATAGAGATAACCGCCAAACACTTCGTCAGAACCTTCGCCGGAGAGCACCATCTTGATGCCCATCGCTTTGATCTTCCGCGACATCAAATACATCGGCGTGGAGGCGCGAATGGTGGTCACATCATAGGTTTCAATGTGATAGATCACATCGCGGATCGCATCCAGACCTTCCTGTACGGTGAAGTGAATTTCATGGTGCACCGTGCCGAGATGGTTCGCCACTTCCTGGGCGGCTTTCAGGTCAGGTGCCCCTTCCAGACCCACGGCAAAGGAGTGCAGCTGCGGCCACCAGGCTTCTGAGCGCTCCTGATCTTCCACGCGACGTGCGGCGAATTTCTTGGTGATCGCGGAGATCACGGAGGAGTCCAGACCGCCGGAGAGCAGTACGCCGTAGGGTACGTCTGACATCAGGTGGCTTTTCACTGACTCCTCTAGTGCCTGACGCAGTTCGGCTTTGTCCGTCACGTTGTCTTTCACCGCCTCATAATCAAACCAGTCGCGCTGGTAGTACGGGCGGATCTCGCCGTCTTTACTCCACAGGTAGCTACCTGCCGGGAACTCTTTGATGGTGCGGCACACCGGTACCAGGGCTTTCATCTCTGAGGCAACGTAGAAGTTACCGTGTTCATCGTGTCCCATGTACAGCGGGATAATACCAATATGGTCGCGGCCAATCAGGTAAGCGTCTTTTTCGCTGTCGTACAGCGCGAAGGCGAACATACCTTGCAGGTCGTCGAGGAACTCCGGGCCTTTCTCCTGATACAACGCCAGGATCACTTCGCAGTCTGAGCCTGTCTGAAACGCGTAGCGATCGCCGTACTCAGCGCGCAGCGCCTGATGGTTGTAAATTTCACCGTTAACAGCCAGCGCGTGCGTTTTTTTCTCGTTATACAGCGGCTGTGCGCCAGCGTTGACATCAACAATGGAAAGACGTTCGTGAGCCAGAATCGCTTTATCGCTGGCGTAAACGCCTGACCAGTCCGGACCGCGATGGCGCATCAGGCGGGACAATTCGAGTGCTTTTTTACGCAGTTCGCCCGCGTCAGTTTTAATATCCAGTACGCCAAAAATAGAACACATAACCTTCTCCGTTAACCCTGTTGCGTTGTGATGTTGCTTGCTTATGAAAATGCCGCAAAAAGGGGAGGGGGCGCAAGCGTTTTACCGATGAAAACGTAAAAAGTGCAATGGCAATTGCCGAATCTTAAAAAAAGAGTATGCATTAAGCCATTCTATTGATGATTTCTCAATGGAGAGCTGATTTCGTTAGATGAAGTGATATTTTCAGGCAGCAGAAATGAAAAACCACGCCCTGGGGCGTGGTTCTGAATCAAATAACGTCGATTTCGTCGACAGAGGGGTAAATCCAGCTTGGCCGGAACGGCATCGTATCAATGTCATCAAGCTGTGAAACGCCAGAAAGCACCAGGATGGTTTCAAGCCCGGCCTGGAAGCCGGCCAAAATATCGGTGCGCAGGTTGTCGCCAACAATGACGGTTTCTTCTGAGTGTGCCTGCATCGTATTCAGTGCAGCGCGGATGATCCACGGGCTCGGTTTGCCGACAACAAACGGCTTACGGCCTGAGATTTTTTCGATACCGGCGCACAGCGCACCGCAGGCGGGATAAAAACCACGACCATGCGTATCCGGGTTAGTGGCGATAAAACGTGCACCATTGGCGACAAAGTAGGCTGCTTTATGCATCATCTCCCAGTTAAAGGAGCGCGTTTCGCCCACGATGACAAAGTCCGGATTCACGTCGGTGATGGTGAAGCCCGCTTTATACAGCTCGTGGATCAGCGCGCCTTCGCCAACCACGTAGGCTTTTTTGCCTTCCTGACGCTTCAGGAAATCCGCGGTCGCCATCGCAGAGGTATAAAACACGCTGTCCGGGACGTTGACACCCGCGGTAGCAAAGCGATTTGCCAGATCCTGACCAGTCTGTGAAGGGTAGTTCGTGAGAAGAACCAGTGGCATTCCTTTGTCGATGATGCGGTGAAGAAACTCCGCAGCACCTGGCACGGCAACGTTGTCGTGCATCAGCACGCCGTCGATATCACAAATTACATTCTTAATGGTCATGGACAATCCGACATCAAAAAAAGAAGGCGTTACTATAAGGTCCGATCAGGATTCCAGCAAATGTTGCAGCAGGATCCCGTTGAGCATGGCACGTTTTACCAGGGCGAATGCGCCAATTGCCGAGCGGTGATCGAGCGTAGATCGCACCACCGGCAAATTCTGGCGAAATGCCTTCAGCGCCTGGGTATTGATGCAGCCTTCAATGGCAGGCAGTAATACTTTTTCGGCTTCAACGATCTCGCCGGCGATCACCACTTTTTGCGGATTAAACAGGTTGATGGCAATGGCGATGGTCTTACCCAGGTGGCGTCCTACCTGTTCGATCACTTCGCAGGCCAGCGCATCGCCTTTGTTTGCCGCTTTGCAGATGGCACCGATCTTACAGTCGCCCAGCGTGACGCGGCTCTGATAACCCTGCTCCAGCAGGTGGCGGACGCGATGTTCAATGGCGGCATTGGCGGCAACGGTTTCAAGACAGCCAAAGTTACCGCAGTGGCAGCGCTCGCCAAGCGGTTCCACCTGGATATGACCGATCTCGCCTACGTTACCGTTACGACCAATAAAAATGCGGCCATTCGAGATGATACCCGCACCTGTACCACGGTGAACGCGCACCAAAATAGAGTCTTCGCAGTCCTGGCTCGCACCAAAGTAGTGCTCCGCCAGCGCCAGCGAGCGGATATCGTGACCAACAAAGCAGGTCAGCTTGAAGCGCTTTTCCAGCGCCTCAACCAGCCCCCAGTTCTCTACTTTAATATGCGGCATGTAGCGAATAACACCGCTTTCCGGGTCAACCAGACCGGGTAAAATCACCGAGATGGCGATGAGTTCACGGATCTTGCGCTGACAGCTTTCGATAAACTGCGCGATGGTATTCAGTAACGCGTGTTCGAGCGTCTCCTGCGTGCGCTCAGGAAGGGGGTAGTGCTCTTCGGCAATGGCCTTGCTGCTCAGATCGTAGAGCGTAAGCGTGGTGTCATGACGGCCTAAGCGAACGCCAATGGCCTGAAAATTGCGGGTTTCAGTGACGATGGAAATCGCGCGGCGGCCGCCGGTGGAGGCCTGCTGATCCACTTCTTTGATCAGGCCGCGCTCAATAAGCTGACGTGTAATTTTTGTCACGCTGGCGGGAGCAAGCTGGCTTTGTTCGGCTATCTGAATGCGTGAGATTGGCCCGTGCTGGTCAATCAGGCGATAAACTGCCGCGCTGTTAAGTTGTTTAACGAGATCGACATTACCGATTTGAGCTTGTCCGCCTGGTGTCATACTTTTACTTACTCAGTGACGACCTCGTTACCATTAACGATGGTCTTAATAATTTTATAATCGTGTGTGAACGCCGTCAGGTTTGCAACCATACCTGGCGCAATACCGCCGAGCTGTTTATCGACGCCAATAGCGCGCGCCGGATAAAGCGTAGCCATGCGCAGCACTTCCTCAAGCGCAATGCCGCAATGTTCAACGAGGTTACGTACCCCTTCGATCATCGTCAGAGAAGAACCGCTCAGCGTGCCGTTCTCATCCACACACAGTCCATTCCGGTAGTATATTGTTTTACCAGCAAAAATGAACTGGTCAATATTCGCTCCTGCCGGAGCGGTAGCATCCGTGACCAGGCAGAGCTTGTCGCCTTTAAGGCGCTTGGCGTTGCGGATGTTGGTGTAATCGACATGCAAGCCGTCGGCGATAATGCCGCAGTAGACGTCTGGTTCATCCAGAATTGCGCCAACCAGTCCCGGTTCGCGACCGGTAATATACGGCATCGCGTTATAAAGGTGTGTGGCAAATGTAATGCCTGCGCGGAAACCGGCCTTCGCCTCTTTCAGCGTCGCGTTCGAATGGCCCGCAGATACCACAATCCCGGCGGCGGCCAGTTTGCTGATAACGTCCGTGCCGGTCATTTCCGGTGCCAGCGTCACTTTGGTGATCACATCGGCATTGGCGCACATGTAATCCACCAGTTCGGCATCCGGTTTGCGCACGTAGTTTGGGTTATGGGTGCCTTTCTTGACCATATTCAGCCATGGTCCTTCCAGGTGCAGACCCAGCGCCTGATTCGGATGTTTTGCCAGGTATTCGCGCATGACGCGGATACCCTGTTTCATCAGGTCATCGCTGCTGGTAATCAGCGTTGGCAGATAGCTGGTGCAGCCCGATTTCTCGTTGGCGTTTTGCATGATTTCCAGCGTTTCAACCGTTACCGCCTCTGCGGTATCGTTAAACTGGACACCGCCGCAGCCGTTAAGCTGTACGTCGATGAAACCGGGGGAGATTACTGCTCCATTGAGGGAACGTTGTTCGATCTCCGGCGGCAGTTCCGCCAGCGGGCAAACACGTTCAATCAGGCCATTGGCGATTACAATCGCATGGTCATCCAGAATTTCATGGCCGGTATAAATCCGACCGTGGGTTAAAGCGTACATATCGACCCCCGGTTAAAAAAGCGACCGCCCCTGATAAAAGAGGCGGTTATTCAATTACAGACCTTTAATGTTCTCAGCTTCCAGCTCGTTGAAGTATTTCAGCGTTTTCACTTTCAGCTCCATGGTGGACGGTTCGTCACACACGACAACCGCTTTTGGATGCAACTGTAAGCAGCTGATCGTCCACATATGGTTCACGTTGCCTTCAACGGCAGCCTGAAGCGCCTGCGCTTTCACTGCGCCCAGCACCAGAATCATCACTTCTTCGGCATCCAGCAGCGTACCCACACCCACGGTCAGCGCGTATTTAGGCACCTGATTGACGTCGCCGTCAAAGAAGCGGGAGTTAGCCACACGCGTGTCATGGGTCAACGTTTTAATACGGGTACGGGAAGCCAGTGAAGATGCCGGTTCGTTGAACGCGATATGACCATCGTTGCCTACGCCGCCCATAAACAGGTGGATTTTACCGTAAGAACGGATTTTTTCTTCATACTGACGGCATTCTGCGTCAATATCAGGCGCGTTTCCATTCAGCAGGTTAATGTTTTCAGCCGGAATATCAACGTGATCGAAGAAATTACGGTGCATAAAGCTGTGGTAACTTTCCGGATGTTCCTTTGGCAGGCCGACATATTCGTCCATGTTGAAGGTCACAACATGTTTAAAGCTAACCTGGCCCGCTTTGTGCATTTCAACCAAAGCCTTATACGCGGTCAGGGGAGTACCACCGGTTGGAAGACCGAGTACGAAAGGACGATCGGCTGTTGGTTTGAACGCGTTGATGCGGTTAACGATATGACGAGCAGCCCATTTTCCGACTTGTTCAGCTGTTGCCAGGGGAATCAGTCTCATTATTCACCTCTAAAGTTTAAGTAAAAGTGGGCGGATGATTAGTGCAACCTGAACTAAGCGTAACCTGGAACCTTTCAGGCCGGATCAATCCGTCTTGATTTTTTGAATGATAAAATAAGTTTTCGTGGTTAGCCAGTGAAAGGGAGGGTTTAATACGATATTTGGTGACAATAATCACAAAAAATAGGTGTTTAATTTGCGATACGAATTAATTTTTCACACACTCACACTGCCAGTGAATCATCAACAGTATCTATCGTTCGTGACACAATAAAAACATAGTTTATGCGCGAGTCTTAACAAAGGGTCTCGTAGGGGGAATAGGATGAATATTTTAGGTTTTTTCCAGCGCCTCGGTAGGGCTTTGCAGCTCCCTATCGCCGTGCTACCGGTTGCAGCGTTGCTGCTGCGATTCGGGCAACCCGATCTTCTTAATGTGCCGTTTATTGCCCAGGCAGGCGGCGCCATTTTTGACAACCTTGCGCTGATTTTCGCCATCGGCGTGGCGTCAAGCTGGTCAAAAGACAGCGCCGGTGCTGCGGCACTGGCAGGGGCGGTAGGTTACTTCATCCTCACGAAAGCGATGGTAACCATCAACCCGGAAATCAACATGGGTGTACTGGCGGGTATCATTACCGGTCTGGTCGGTGGCGCCGTGTACAACCGCTGGGCGGGTATCAAACTGCCTGACTTCCTGAGCTTCTTTGGCGGTAAACGTTTTGTGCCGATTGCGACGGGCTTTTTCTGTCTGATCCTCGCCGCCATCTTTGGCTACGTTTGGCCACCGGTTCAGCATGCTATCCATGCGGGTGGCGAGTGGATCGTATCTGCGGGCGCAATGGGCGCGGGCATCTTCGGTTTCATTAACCGTCTGCTGATCCCAACCGGTCTGCATCAGGTACTGAACACCATCGCCTGGTTCCAGATTGGTGAGTTCACCAACGCGGCTGGCGCGGTATTCCACGGTGATATCAACCGCTTCTACGCAGGTGACGGCACCGCGGGCATGTTCATGTCCGGCTTCTTCCCAATCATGATGTTTGGTCTGCCTGGCGCCGCGCTGGCAATGTACCTGGCTGCGCCGAAAGCGCGTCGCCCAATGGTTGGCGGGATGCTGCTGTCCGTTGCGATCACCGCCTTCCTGACCGGCGTGACCGAGCCACTGGAATTCCTGTTCATGTTCCTGGCTCCGCTGCTGTATCTGATGCACGCGATCCTGACCGGTATCAGCCTGTTCGTTGCCACCCTTCTGGGTATCCATGCAGGCTTCTCCTTCTCCGCAGGCGCTATCGACTATGTGTTGATGTACAACCTGCCGGCGGCAAGCAGCAACGTCTGGATGCTGGTGGTGATGGGCCTGATCTTCTTCGTTATCTACTTCGTTCTGTTCAGCGCGGTTATTCGTATGTTTAACCTGAAGACGCCGGGCCGCGAAGATACGAAAGATGATGTTGTGAACAGTGAAGCCAACAGCAATACCGAAGAGGGTTTAACCCAGCTGGCAACCAGCTATATTGCCGCTGTGGGTGGCACCGACAACCTGAAAGCGATCGATGCCTGTATTACCCGTCTGCGTCTGACCGTGGGCGACTCCGCGCGCGTGAGCGATGCAATGTGCAAACGCCTTGGTGCGTCTGGTGTGGTGAAGCTGAACAAACAAACCATCCAGGTTATCGTGGGTGCGAAAGCCGAATCTATCGGCGATGAAATGAAAAAAGTGGTTGCCCGTGGGCCGGTTGCTGCCGCCTCAACGGATAACGCGCCAGTGGCTGACGCGCCGGTTGCAAAACAGCAGGCTGTGCCAAATGCGGTGACCATCGCTGCGCTGGTTTCTCCGGTGACAGGTGACGTTGTTGCGCTTGAGCAGGTGCCTGACGAAGCGTTCGCCAGCAAAGCGGTCGGTGATGGCGTGGCGGTGAAACCAACGGACAAAACCGTGGTCTCTCCGGCAGCCGGTACTATCGTGAAAATCTTCAACACCAACCACGCGTTCTGCCTGGAAACGGAAAAAGGCGCGGAGATCGTTGTCCATATGGGTATCGATACCGTTGCGCTGAACGGTCAGGGCTTTACTCGCCTGGTGGAAGAGGGCGCTGAAGTGGCGGCAGGCCAGCCGATTCTGGAAATGGATCTGGAGTTCCTGAACGCCAACGCGCGCTCCATGATAAGCCCGGTAGTGTGCAGCAACATCGACGACTTCAGCGGTCTGGTGATCCAGGCGCAGGGGCAGGTAGTTGCAGGCCAAACGCCACTGTATGAGATTAAAGGCAAGTAATCGCTCCTGAGTAGAGTTATGCCTTTAGCGGCGGGGGATATCCTCCGCCGCTTTTTTTTGCAGCAATTGCCCCCATTATTTTCTTCCGGGACGTTTTAAGGGTTGTCACTACGTCCGGCTTATAAGATCATATGCCGTTATACGTTGTTTACGCTTTGAGGAATCCACGATGAGTGAGGCAGAAGCCCGCCCGAGTAACTTTATTCGTCAGATCATCGATGAAGATCTGGCCAGTGGTAAGCACACCACAGTCCACACGCGTTTCCCGCCGGAGCCAAATGGCTACCTGCACATTGGTCACGCCAAATCGATCTGCCTGAACTTTGGTATTGCGCAAGACTACCAGGGGCAGTGCAACCTGCGTTTCGATGACACCAACCCAGTAAAAGAAGACATCGAATACGTTGAGTCGATTAAAAACGACGTGCAATGGCTGGGCTTCAACTGGTCTGGCGATATCTGCTACTCCTCAGACTATTTCGATCAGCTGTATGCCTATGCGGTTGAACTGATTAACAAGGGTCTGGCATACGTCGACGAGCTCTCTGCTGACGAAATCCGTGAATACCGTGGTACGCTGACTCAGCCTGGTAAGAACAGTCCGTTCCGCGATCGTAGCGTGGAAGAGAACCTGGCGCTGTTTGAAAAAATGCGTGCCGGTGGCTTCGAAGAAGGTAAAGCGTGTCTGCGTGCCAAAATCGATATGGCGTCTCCGTTCATCGTGATGCGCGATCCGGTGCTGTACCGCATTAAGTTCGCAGAACACCACCAGACCGGTAACAAGTGGTGCATCTACCCGATGTACGACTTCACCCACTGTATCAGCGATGCGCTGGAAGGCATTACGCACTCTCTGTGCACGCTGGAATTCCAGGACAACCGTCGTCTGTACGACTGGGTGCTGGATAACATCACCATTCCTGTGCATCCGCGTCAGTACGAGTTCTCTCGTCTGAACCTGGAATACACCGTGATGTCCAAGCGTAAGCTGAATCTGCTGGTCACTGACAAGCACGTTGAAGGCTGGGACGACCCACGTATGCCGACCATTTCTGGCCTGCGTCGTCGTGGCTACACCTCTGCGTCCATTCGTGAGTTCTGCAAACGTATCGGCGTCACCAAGCAGGACAACACCATCGAAATGGCGTCTCTGGAATCCTGCATTCGTGAAGACCTGAACGAAAACGCGCCGCGCGCGATGGCGGTGATCGATCCAGTGAAACTGGTTATCGAAAACTATCCGCAGGGCGGGAGCGAACTGGTCTCTATGCCTAACCATCCGAACAAACCGGAAATGGGCACCCGCGACGTGCCGTTCAGCGGTGAAATCTGGATCGATCGTGCCGACTTCCGCGAAGAAGCGAACAAGCAGTACAAGCGTCTGGTGCTGGGCAAAGAAGTACGTCTGCGTAACGCCTATGTAATCAAAGCCGAGCGCGTAGAGAAAGATGCGGAAGGTAACATCACGACCATCTTCTGTACGTACGACGCAGAGACGCTGAGCAAAGATCCGGCGGATGGCCGTAAAGTGAAAGGTGTAATCCACTGGGTGAGCGCGCAGCATGCGCTGCCGGTTGAGATCCGTCTCTACGACCGTCTGTTCAGCGTGCCTAACCCAGGCGCAGCGGAAGACTTCCTGGCGGTTATTAACCCTGAGTCGCTGATTATCAAGCAGGGGTATGCCGAGCCGTCTCTAAAAGCCGCTGAAGCCGGTAAAGCGTTCCAGTTCGAACGTGAGGGTTATTTCTGCCTGGACAGTCGTTACAGCACGGCAGAAAAACCGGTATTTAACCGTACCGTGGGTCTGCGTGATACCTGGACTAAGATCGGCGAATAATAACGCTGCTCTGGTCAATGAGAAACAAACGCCGCGTAATGCGGCGTTTTTTTATTTAACGATCATGTCGTTAAGCATCGGGATAATCTTTTAAAGCCAACATTCCAGGTCAATGTGGTGCTACTTATTTTATTTAAAAAAAGTTTGTTGTTTTCCAAAAACAGAAACGCTGAAAAATATATTCTCAATCTCAATGTTACTTACTGAAAATTAGCGTATTCCCCCGCCAGTACTCGCTTCACGGTAAATGTTACAAAGCACTACGAAATATGTGCTCTTCGTCATAATCCTGACTTTTGCCTGATTAAAAGCATTGATAATTCGCATCGCGAAAAATAACCTAAAGACGGTAGTTAATTCGAGGGTATTTCTGACTACCCCTGACCATTTGGTCTTTTCTGTTTTTCGCCGTTTAAGGCGTTTTAATTCGTCAAAGAGGAATAATCTATGCGTACGTTCAGTGGCAAACGTAGTGCGCTGGCGCTGGCTATCGCCGGTGTGACAGCAATGTCGGGCCTGGTGGTTGCGCCAGAGGCAAAAGCAGCAGGTTTCATTGAAGATTCCACCCTTACGGGCGGTATTTATTACTGGCAACGTGAGCGTGACCGTAAAGACGTCACTGAAGATAAATACAAAACTAACCTCTCTCACTCGACCTGGAACGCCAACCTGGATTTCCAGTCGGGATATGCCGCCGATATGTTCGGGATCGATATTGCAGCGTTCACCGCAATTGAAATGGCCGAAAATGGCGACAGCGGCCATCCGAACGAAATTGCGTTCTCCTCCAGCAATAAAGCTTACGACGAAGACTGGTCCGGCGATAAAAGCGGAATCAGCCTGTATAAAGCGGCTGCAAAATTCAAATATGGCCCGGTCTGGGCGCGTGGTGGTTATATCCAGCCAACCGGTCAGACGCTGTTAGCGCCGCACTGGAGCTTTATGCCAGGTACCTATCAGGGCGCGGAAGCCGGTGCTAATTTTGACTACGGCGATGCGGGGGCGTTGAGCTTCTCCTATATGTGGACCAACGAGTACAAAGCGCCGTGGCACATTGAGATGGACAAGTTCTATCAAAACGATAAAAAAACCAAAGTTGATTATCTCCACTCGCTGGGGGCGAAGTACGACTTCAAAAACGATCTGGTGCTGGAAGCGGCTTTTGGTCAGGCTGAAGGTTATATTGATCAGTACTTTGCTAAAGCCAGCTACAAATTTGATATCGCAGGTAGCCCGCTGAGCACCAGCTATCAGTTCTACGGTACGCGCGACAAGGTCAGCGATGGCAGCGTAAATGATATTTATGACGGCACCGCGTGGTTACAGGCGCTGACCTTCGGCTACAAGGTGGGTCAGGTTGATTTGCGTCTGGAGGGTACATGGGTCAAGGCAGAAGGGCAGCAGGGCTACTTCCTGCAACGTATGACGCCAACCTACGCCTCTTCCAACGGTCGTCTGGATATCTGGTGGGATAACCGCTCTGACTTCAACGCCGACGGCGAAAAGGCAGTCTTCTTCGGCGCAATGTATGACCTGAAGAACTGGAACCTGCCTGGCTGGGCAGTGGGTGCGTCCTACGCGTACGCCTGGGACGCGAAGCCAGCGGATATGGCTACGCCAGACGCCTACTACGATCCGAACTACCGTCTGAAAGAGTCTTCATACAGTCTGGATGCGATTTACACCCTGCAGGAGGGGCGTGCGAAAGGCACGATGTTCAAACTGCACTTCACCCAGTATGACAACCACTCCGATATCCCGAGCTACGCGGGCGGTTACGGCAACATCTTCCAGGATGAGCGCGACGTGAAATTTATGGTCATTGCGCCATTTACCATCTTCTGATGAATGCTGCGGCGGGCTGTGTCCCGCCGTTATGGAGACTGAACATGATGAAAAAAAGGGTAATCGTTGCGCTGCTGGCATTCGGGCTGGTGGCGTGCGCGCAGGATCAGGCGCCGAAAGAAGACTCCCGTCTGAAAGAGGCGTATAGCGCTTGCATCAATACCGCACAAGGTTCACCTGAGAAGATTGAAGCCTGTCAAAGCGTGCTGAACGTGCTGAAAAAAGACAAAGCCCATGAGCAATTCGCCACGCAGGAAAACGTTCGCGTGATGGATTACCAGGCCTGTATTCAGGCGCGTAAAACCGGTAACGATCAGGAAGTGGCGAAGCGTTGCGATAAGATATGGGACGAGATTCGCAATAACAATAAATAAGTTGCTTTACGCCCGGTGGCGCTGCGCTTACTGGGCTTTTTTCAGGCAAAAAAAAGCCAACCTCACGGCTGGCTCAGAGTATGAACACTGACTTATTTTGCGTCGTGCGCATGTTCATTTTCGCGGCAATCCCCTTCAGCACAGTGACCGTACAGGTACAGGCTGTGGTTGGTCAGGCGGATGCCATGACGGGCGGCGATTTCACGCTGGCGTGATTCAATGGAATCATCGCTAAATTCAATGACCTTGCCACAGTCGAGGCAGATCAGGTGATCGTGGTGGTGCTGCTGAGTCAGCTCGAACACGGATTTACCGCCTTCGAAATTATGACGAGTAACAATGCCCGCGTCATCAAACTGGTTCAGCACACGATAGACGGTTGCCAGCCCAATCTCTTCACCCATATCGATAAGACGCTTATAAAGGTCTTCCGCACTGACATGGTGATTGTCTGGCCCCTGAAGCACTTCAAGGATTTTTAACCGAGGAAGCGTTACTTTCAGGCCAGCTTTCTTTAATGCGGTATTGTTGTCAGTCATGCGGAATCTGTCCTGTTGCTAAACGATTCACTTCAAAAGAAGAAGTGACAGAAAATGCACTTGGGATAATGCGTCTCATTATAGAACTGCCATGGCTAAATGAAAACTGCAAGTCTCAAGCAAAGTATGCTTATAAAAACGTGGTATCACCAACAAACTTGTTCGATGGCACCCACTTTTTACCAGGGGGATATTGTACAGGTCTGGACGAAAAAGTTAAAAGTTTGTAGCAATTAATTTAATCGGTTTTACCTGGACAACGGGCGCAACCGGAGTTGCGCCGCAGGGATATCAGGCGTTAAGGATATCGTCCAGGTTCAGCTCTTCACGAACCTGCTTAACCCATTTTTCTACACGCTCTGCGGTCAGCTCTGGCTGACGGTCTTCATCAATGGCAAGGCCAACGAAGTGATCGTCATCTGCCAGACCTTTGGAAGCTTCGAAGTGGTAACCCGCTGTTGGCCAGTGACCAACGATCGCCGCACCGCGCGGCTCAATGATGTCGCGAATAGTGCCCAGCGCATCACAGAAATACTCAGCGTAGTCTTCCTGATCGCCACAGCCAAACAGGGCAACCAGCTTGCCGTTGAAGTCGACTTCTTCCAGCGTCGGGAAGAAATCGTCCCAGTCACACTGTGCTTCACCGTAGTACCAGGTCGGGATGCCCAGCAGCAGGATGTCATAGCCCTCGAGATCTTCTTTGCTGCTCTTGGCGATGTCATGCACATCAGCAACGTCTTTACCGAGCTGTTTTTGAATGTTTTTTGCGATATTTTCAGTATTGCCGGTATCACTGCCAAAGAAAATGCCGATGATTGCCATGAGTAAAATAACCTCTTGAAACTTAATGGTATGGTGGCGCAAATTGTCCACGGATAAGGGCAATAATAGCAGAACAGGCAACCCTGCGGAAACAGCTATCACGCAGGACTGCACTCTGTGCTACATGAAAAAGGTAATATTGGGGATTTTCTGACTCACGCCTTGCCGCGTAACGTCTCAAGCTGGGCGATCAGCATCTCTTCGATCAGTTCGCTGCGGCTGATGTTGCGCGCGTCAGCTAACTCGTTAAGCGCATCGACGGCATCGGCATTCAGCTTGAGTTCGACACGCTTAAGCCCACGATTTTTATCGCGTTTAAGCTGGTTGCGTTTATTGATACGCAGCTGTTCATCGCGCGAAAGCGGATTCGTTTTCGGTCGTCCCGGTCGACGCTCATTCGCGAACAGATCTAGTGTCGTACGGTCCGTTTGTTCTTTGGCCATGATTCTGAGACTTCGGGGGAAACACGCCGCCCTGCTAATGCCCGGGCGATAAGCGCGCCATCATACATCACCCAAATCCACACGCCAACGACTGGAAGCCCGTCGTCTTCCGGTCGCTGGCTTTTTAATCAATTCGCTGTATCAGTAAGATAGCGGCGAATGGCGCGCAGGACCGCATCCGGTTTTTCCGCGTGGACCCAGTGCCCGGCACCGGCGATGACGTGAGCGCGAGCCTGCGGAAATTGCGCCAGCAGCGTGTCACGGTACGCGTCAGTGACGTAAGGGGAGTTGCCACCGCGAATAAAGAGGGTAGGGTGCGGCCAGGCGGGGACATTTTCCCACCCCACAATATGCGAATACTGATCCCACAGTACCGGGACGTTAAAGCGCCATTGTCCGTCAACAAAGGATTTCAGCAGGAACTGGACCACGCCTTCTTCATCGAGATGCTCGCGCATAACGGCTGCCGCCTGCTGGCGTGTGGAGACGCCTGACTCTGTCACGGCATTGATCGCAGCGAAAATCTCATCGTGACGGCGAACGTCGTAATTGACGGGCGCAACGTCAATGACCACCAGACCGGAAATTCGCTCAGGGGCCAGCGCTGTAAGCGCCATCACCGCTTTACCGCCCATTGAATGCCCGATGAGCGTCGCTTTCTGGATATTATTCGCATCGAGGGTGTCCCGCAGATCCTGCGCCATGGCTGCGTAGGTCATCTCCTCCGAGCGTCCTGAAAGACCGTGATTGCGCATATCAACCTGGAGGATCTCGTGATCGGTCACTAAATCGCGCGCCAGCACGCCCAGGTTATCCAGGCTACCAAACAGGCCGTGAACCAGTACGATGGGAGAATTATTGTTCGGCGATTGTGCAGTTTGCGCTCGGGTATTCAATTTCATGGCAAAGTTCTTTTTTTAGGTTTGTCAGGTTAGGGTATCATGTTGACCATTCTGCCGCCCGGGGGCAAGGATCCAGTTTAATCTGACTTTTGCCGCCAACCTGGTTTGACGCTATCCGCTGTTGGGATTAGACCTTATAATCTCAACGACTTGTATTCAGATAAGATATCGCACTGGATTAAGATGAAAACAATCGAAGTTGATGACGAACTCTATCAGTATATTGCCAGCCAGACGCGGCATATTGGGGAGAGCGCGTCCGACATTTTACGGCGCATGCTTAAAATTTCCGCCGCCTCACAGCCCACTCCTGTCACTAAAGATGTCGTGTCTCAGCCGAGCGTTGTTGCACAAGTAAAACCTGCCGTCATGCCGGCAAAAGACAAAGTGCGCGCGATGCGCGAGCTGCTGCTGTCCGATGAATATGCAGAGCAGAAAAAGGCGGTTAACCGCTTTATGCTGGTGCTGTCTACACTTTATTCACTGGATAACAACGCATTTGCAGAAGCGACAGAGTCGCTGCACGGTCGCACGCGCGTTTACTTCGCAGGTGACGAGCAGACCCTGCTGCAAAATGGCAACCAAACCAAACCCAAACATGTTCCCGGTACGCCATACTGGGTGATCACCAATACCAATACGGGCCGCAAGTGCAGCATGATCGAACATATCATGCAGTCCATGCAGTTCCCGGCGGAATTGATCGAAAAGGTTTGCGGTACAATTTAACCCTTGCATCAGAAGGACCAGGCAATGGCAAATCACAGCCGTGCAGGACAACCTGCACAACAACGCGATTTGATTAACGTCGCTCAACTGACCGCGCAGTACTACGTGCTGAAGCCGGTGGTGGGCAACGCAGAACACGCAGTGAAGTTTGGTACATCTGGCCACCGCGGCAGCGCGGCGCGCCATAGCTTTAACGAACCGCACATTCTGGCCATTGCTCAGGCCATCGCGGAAGAGCGCGCCAAAAATGGCGTCACCGGTCCGTGCTATGTTGGGAAAGATACCCACGCCCTGTCTGAACCTGCCTTTATCTCCGTGCTGGAAGTACTGGCGGCAAACGGCGTAGACGTGATTGTTCAGGAGCACAACGGTTTCACGCCAACGCCTGCGGTTTCTAACGCTATTCTGGTACATAACAAAAAAGGTGGCGCGCAGGCGGACGGTATTGTGATCACCCCGTCCCACAACCCACCGGAAGATGGCGGCATCAAGTACAACCCACCTAACGGTGGCCCGGCGGATACCAACGTCACGAAAGTGGTGGAAGATCGCGCCAACGCGTTATTGGCTAACGGTCTGAACGGCGTGAAGCGCATCTCGCTGGATGAAGCCATGGCGTCCGGCCACGTGAAAGAGCAGGATCTGGTGCAGCCGTTCGTGGAAGGGCTGGCGGATATCGTCGATATGGCCGCTATCCAGAAAGCCGGTCTGAAGCTGGGCGTGGATCCGCTGGGCGGCTCCGGTATTGAATACTGGAAACGCATTGCCGATCACTACAAGCTGGATCTGACCATCGTGAACGATCACGTCGATCAGACCTTCCGCTTTATGCACCTGGACAAAGACGGCGCGATCCGTATGGACTGCTCATCCGAATGCGCGATGGCGGGCCTGCTGGCGCTGCGCGACAAGTTCGACCTGGCGTTTGCCAACGACCCGGACTACGACCGCCACGGTATCGTCACCCCGGCTGGGCTGATGAACCCGAACCACTACCTGGCTGTTGCGATTAACTATCTCTTCCAGCACCGTCCGCAGTGGGGCAAAGAGGTTGCGGTGGGTAAAACGCTGGTCTCTTCCGCCATGATTGACCGTGTGGTCGATGCGCTGGGCCGCAAGCTGGTGGAAGTGCCGGTGGGCTTCAAGTGGTTTGTCGACGGTCTGCACGACGGCAGCTTCGGCTTTGGTGGTGAAGAGAGCGCGGGGGCATCCTTCCTGCGCTTCGACGGCACCCCATGGTCAACCGATAAAGACGGCATCATCATGTGCCTGCTGGCGGCGGAAATCACCGCGGTTACCGGTAAGAACCCGCAGGAACATTACAACGACCTGGCAGCACGCTTTGGTGCGCCAAGCTATAACCGTATTCAGGCTGGCGCGACCTCTGCTCAGAAAGCCGCTCTGTCCAAACTCTCTCCGGAGATGGTCAGCGCAAGCACCCTGGCAGGTGACCCGATCACCGCGCGTCTGACGGCGGCACCGGGTAACGGCGCATCCATCGGCGGCCTGAAGGTGATGACCGAAAACGGCTGGTTCGCCGCGCGTCCATCCGGTACGGAAGATGCGTATAAAATCTATTGCGAAAGCTTCCTCGGCGCTGAGCACCGCCAGCAGATTGAGAAAGAAGCGGTAGAGATTGTCAGCGAAGTGCTGAAAAACGCGTAAGTGGTGTCTGGTGCGGGCTGATGCCCTCACCCCGGCCCTCTCCCACAGGGAGAGGGAGAAAACAGTGATCTCGTAGGCCCGGTAAGCGTTAGCGCCACCGGGCTTCTTTTTTAACTATGCTTATTCTTCAGTTCAAACCGTGGTGACACCAGACCGTACAGCGTCCAGCCCATAAAGGTCACCATCGCGCCATACAGCATCGCCTCCTGACCGGACGAGTAGAGCGCATAGAAGCTGTAAATCGCCCCAATCAGCGCCACGATATTGGCCGCCCGGGCTTTGCGCGGATCCACCTTCGCCACCTTCTGAATAATCACCAGTGCCGCCATCGACAGAATGTACGGAATGATGTTCGTCACCACCGCCAGGTTGACCAGTACATTAAACTGGCTGTTCAGTGACGGGCTGATGGTCATCAGCGACAAACCGCTCTGGAAAATCACAATCGCCAGCATACCCTGTACCGGCGCATCCGCTTTGGTGACGCGGGAGAAGATTTTCGGGAAATAACCTTCGTCAGCGGAGGATTTGAATACCTGGGCGATGGTGAACTGCCAGCCCAGCAGCGAGCCGCAGCAGGACATCACCATCAGTCCCATGATCACTTTCCCTACCTCTGGCGTAAACATCTGCGCAAACGCCAGCCCGAACGGCGCCGTGGAGTTGGCGAGATCCATGTTGGGCACAATTCCCGCAATCACGTTGGTTGAGACGATATAGATCACCGCCGCCCCCAGCGTCCCGCCGAGTACCGCGATCGGCACGTTCTTTTCCGGGTTTTCCACCACTTCCGCATTCGCACAGGCTGACTCCAGCCCGAGGAAAGCCCATAGCGTCATGGCGATGGATGATCCCACGGCGGTGAAGAACGGCACGTGGTGCGGGTTCCAGGAATTGGCGTACAGCGTCGGGCTAAACCAGAACCAGCCGATGATGCACAGACCGACAACCGGAATGATCACGCCCCAGACGGTGATGCTGCTGAGCTGTCCGGTGATGCGCGCGCCGCCAAAGTTGGCGACGGTGCAGATCCACAGCACGCCGATGGTCGCCAGCCCAATCTGCACCGGGGTTAGCGTCGCGCCAAACAGCTCCGTACCGTAACCGACAGCGGAAATGGCAATCGCCACGTTGGCGATCAGCAGCGACACCCCGTAGGTATAGTTGGCCATGAAGTTACCGGACTTACCAAACGCATATTCGGCATAGCCGCCCATGCCGCCAGACTTACGGCTGAACATCCCGCACTTGGCAAACGCCCACGCCAGCGCCATTGAGCCGACTGCCGTTACCAGCCAGGAGATAATCGAAATCGTCCCCACTTCAGCGAGCTTAGTGGGCAGCATGATGATCCCGGACCCCATCATATTCACCATGGTGAGGATAGTGAGTTGTACCACGCCCATCTTATTGGACTTACTCATAATTTTTCTCCTTTCAGCAGAGACGGCTGAGCGGCGGGTTGTTTAATGACGTAGCAGCGCACCTGTTTGCGCCCGTCACACTCCTCGACGTAAACCCCCTGTAACTCCGGCGCGAAGCCCGGCAGCAGATTGATCCCGTCTTCCAGCGCGGCGAAATAGCGCAGCACGGAACCGCCCCAGACTTCCCCCGGAACCACGCACAACACCCCCGGTGGGTAAGGCAGCGCGCCTTCCGCGGCGATACGGCCTTCCGCGTCGCGCAGTGACACCAGCTCGACCTCACCGCGCAGATAGGCATAGTTCGCCTCCTGCGGGTTCATCATGACGCGCGGGAAGTGAGACTTGCGGAACATCTCTTTCTGCAACTGCTTCACGTTATGGCGGGCGTAGAGGTCGTGCATCTCCTGACAAATCTGACGCAGGGAATAATCCGCATAACGTTCCGGATGTTGCTTATAAAGAGAGGGCAGAACCTCTTTCAGCGGCACATCGCTCTGGAGCAGTTTTTCGAAGCGCACCAGCTGGGCGACGAGCTGCTGCAATTTGCCCATGTCCTCCGCCGGGGTGAGCAGGAACAGAATGGAATTGAGGTCGCATTTTTCCGGCACGATGCCGTTTTCACGCAGGAAGTTGGCGAGGATGGTGGCGGGCACGCCGAAATCATCATACTCGCCGGTGCGGGCGTTGATGCCTGGCGTGGTCAGCAGCAGTTTGCAGGGATCAATAAAATACTGATGCTCGGCATATCCCTCAAAGGCGTGCCAGCGTTCGCCCGGAACGAAATGGAAGAAGCGCAGATCGGTGGCGATCTCCGCCGTATCCCAGCTTTCCCACGGACGGCCATCCACCGTCTCCGGCACGAACGGACGAATAAACTGACAGTTCTGAAGGATCAGTTTCCGCGCTTCAATACCCGTCACCACGCAGTCCATCCACATGTTGCGCCCACTTTGCCCCTCGTGCATGCGGGCGTTGATATCCAGGGCGGCAAACAGCGGATAAAACGGGCTGGTGGAGGCGTGCATCATAAAGGCGTTGTTGAGGCGCTTATGCGGTACATAGCGCGGCTGGCCTTTTATGTGGCTGTCCTTCTTATGGATTTGCGAGGTTTGCGAGAAGCCCGCCTGCTGCTTATGCACCGACTGGGTCACCAGAATGCCCGGATCGTTTTCGTTCAGCTCCAGCAGCAGCGGCGAGCAGTCGGCCATCATCGGGATAAACTGCTCGTAACCCACCCAGGCGGAGTCAAACAGGATGTAATCGCACAGGTGACCAATCTTATCCACCACCTGACGGGCGTTATAAATGGTACCGTCGTAGGTGCCCAGCTGGATCACCGCCAGACGGAAGGGACGTTCATCCCGCGCGCGACCAGGCGCGACCTCTGACACCAGTTCCCGCAGGTAACTCTCGTCGAAACAGTGTGCGTCAATACCGCCGATAAACCCGTACGGGTTGCGCGCTGTTTCCAGATACACCGGCGTCGCTCCCGCCTGTAACAGCGCCCCGTGGTGGTTAGATTTATGGTTATTGCGATCGAACAGCACCAGATCGCCTGGCGTGAGCAGGGCATTGAGCACCACCTTATTGGAAGAGGAGGTGCCGTTCAGCACGAAGTAGGTTTTATCCGCATTAAAGACTTTTGCCGCATGCTGTTGGGCGATGCATGGCGCACCTTCATGGATCAGCAGATCGCCCATTGCCACGTCGGCATTGCACAGATCGGCGCGGAAAAGCGTTTCGCCAAAGAAATCGACAAACTGGTTTCCGGCCGGATGGCGGCGGAAGAACTGACCTCCCTGATGTCCGGGGCAGTCAAACGCGCTGTTCCCCTGCTGGACGTAATCGACCAGCGCGCGGAAGAACGGCGGACGGAGCTGGGTTTCGTACTTCTGCGCAGCCGCTTCAAGCTGGCGTCCGTAGTACGCATTGCTGGTGTCGGAGTACTCAAAAACGCCGTGAATACGCGACAAAAATTCAGCCGGAACCCTTTCTTCTTTATGCGTGGCAATAAACACCGGAATACCGAATCCCGTGGCTTCTATTTCTTCTATGGCGCCATTGAAAATATCACTGACGGCCAGAACCACGGCTGCCACATCAATATAATCCGATGCGGTGATATCCACGATCTCGCGCGAAGTGGTAAAGCATTCAGGGCAGGCACGGCTGACGGCAATTTTTAACGTTTTCATCTTTATCTCTTTATTTCAGGCAATATGGGTCCCTCGACTTCTTGCGGTAAAGAAATCGATTTTTTCCGGGAAAAAAAGCAAAGCGCGTCCGCTGATACGAAATCAGTTAATTGCTTTTTTGCTGAGTAGAATTCAGTCCGCCCGGTTGCGGAGAATCTGAATCACAAGGAATGAGCGCAGGTGTTCACAGGCAACAGCCTGTAAAATAGCGTTTTTCAGGATAACCTGTAAGCAGATGCGCCAGAAGTCGAAGGACTACCGGGCGTTAAAGAGATGAAAGTCAAAACAGTTTCGGTGGGCAAACATCATGATATGTGTTGTCCGCCTTATATGGGGCATTAAACGATTATTGTTTTCCATGTTCATTTTCCTTTCAGTAATTGAAAGCACGGTCATTTTATCCAGGAAAAAGGGATTAACTGTGAAACAGATCACCAATAACCGATCATTTCAGAAATAATTAGTCGTTTTGAGTGAATAACGCAGATCAAAATGCTGTTTTGTTGGTTTGGTGTTAAATTGGTGTTCTAATTATGTTTAGTGAGGGCGAATATAGGCATGAAAATAATCTCGTCGTTATTTTCATGGCTATATTCAGGCTGGTGTGTTCTTTATTTAAAATTAAAGTGAATACTTATTCAGATCATAAACCGATATCCGATACCGGTTTCTGTTAATAAATGACGAGGACGCGCGGGATCGGCTTCAAGTTTCTGGCGAAGGTGTCCCATATAAATGCGTAAATAGTGACTATGTTCGACAGCATTCGGTCCCCAGACCTGGCTTAACAGCTGTCGCTGCGTTAACACTTTTCCGTGGTTACTGAGCAACACGGCCAGCAGACGAAACTCGATAGGCGTAAGGTGGATCTCTTCTTCCCCTCGCACGATGCGGCGGGCGGCAAGATCGACGCGGATATCGCCAAAGACGTACACCGGTTCAGAAGGGGTCGTGGCACTGTGTCGACGCAGCGCCACACGAAGCCGGGCCTGTAACTCGCCAATGCCAAACGGTTTGATCAGATAATCATCCGCTCCGGCATCCAGCGCGGCGATTTTATCCGTCTCTTCGGTGCGGGCAGAGAGCACCAGAATGGGCATCTGGCTCCACTGACGCACCTCACGAATAAAATCGATGCCGTCGCCATCCGGGAGTCCCAGATCCAGGATCACCAGATCTGGCTTGCGGGTGGCGGCTTCAATTAACCCCCGTTGAAGCGTACCGGCTTCATGAACGCGCAAACCGTCGCCTTCCAGCGCGGTACGCAGAAATCGGCTGATAGCGAGCTCATCTTCAACAATCAGAACGTTAATCACAAATCCTCTGGTAATTCATCAAGTTCTGGTGGGGTTTCAAGAGGAAGTGTAACACAAAAGCGTGCCCCACCTTCCGGGCGGTTCTCTGCGGAAATGGTGCCGCCATGCACGTCAACAATCGCCTGGCAGATCGCCAGCCCCAGCCCGACGCCCGGAATGGCAGATTCCTTATTACCGCGCGCAAATTTTTCGAATATGGCGCGCTCCTGGCCGTCCGGAATACCCGGCCCGGTATCCCAGACATCGAGCCGCAGCACACGTTTATCTACCCTGGCAGCAATCCCCAGCCGGGCCTTTGCCCCGGCGTATTTAGCGGCATTTTCCAGAAGATTAATCAGCACGCGCTCAAACAGCGGGCCATCCACATGGATTAACGTCAGGGGTTCCGGCATGTCCAGCTCGATATGGCGCCCGCCGAGACCCGGCTCCAGCATCTTCAGCGCACTGCCGACAACCTCCTCAAGGGTGAGCCACTCTTTTTTGAGGTTAAACCCGCCGGACTGAATGCGCGCCATGTCCAGCAGGTTGTTCACCAGACGCGTGGTATTTAGCACGTGCTGACGAATTTCGCTGGCCTGCATCGCATGTTTTGATCCTTCCGCCGCCAGATCCAGCGTCAGAATTTCGGACTGGCCAAACAGCACGGTAAGCGGGGTGCGCAAATCGTGAGACAGCGCTGCCAGCAGCGAATTGCGAATACTTTCGCGCTCGCTTGCCAGCCGCGCCTGCTCTTCGCTGGCGGTGAGCGCCAGCCGTTCAAGGGCGCTGGCGACCAGCAGGGTGAAGGTTTCCAGCAGGCGCTGCTGCTCGGGGATCATCAGCTGACGCAGGTTAGACGGCTCGACGATGACCAGCCCGTGATTTTTATCCGCGCTGCGCAGCGGCAGGATCTGGTAAGGCACCCCGGGCAGAGTGTCGGTGCCGGCACCGGCAGGTAAACCCTTATCAAAGCTCCAGCGGGCAATCGCTTCATCCCAGGGCGTCATCCCCGAAGGGGAGGTCAGCGGGCGAAGGCGCCCCTGCTCGTCGGGGAGCAAAATCAGGTTACTGGCATGAAAGGTCGAACGGATAAACTGCTCGCTGGTCTGGACGATATCCTGCTGCGTGCGACCGACCGCCAGCGATTTTGACATCTCATACAGATGGCGGGTGCGCTGCTCGCGATAGCGGGCAATGCGTGCCTGGTAGCGCACGCCTGCCGTCAGATTCCCGATCACCAGCCCGACGGTAAGCATCACGGCAAAGGTCAGAATGTACTGCACGTCCGAGACAGCAAGCGTCCCGCGCGGAGCGATAAAAAAGAGGTCGAAACTGATGACGTTGATCACCGTTGCCAGCACCGACGGCCAGCGGCCATAAAAGAGCGCGACCACAACGACGCCCAGCAGATAAATCATGACCAGATTGGCGGCATCGAAGGCGATTAGCCACTGGCTGGCAATCACCGTAATCAGGGCGCAAAGGACCACGGCCACGAGGCAGCCCCGGATCTGGACGCGCCATTTATCGCCAAAGGTGCGTGCGTCCGGCGTACGGCCGGGCAGGGGGGCGGGCTTGTCATCCAGCGCGACGATGACTAAATCCAGATCCGGCGCGCGGCGTGCCAGCCTGTCGGCAAAAGATTCGCGGCTAAACCAGCGGCGATGCTGGCGACGTCCAATGACAATCTTGCCCAGGTTATGCTCGCGCGCGTAGCGCAGAATGGCTTTATCTTCCTGCGGATCGGACAGGGTTGCGGTTTCGGCACCCAGCTCCTGCGCCAGCCGCAGCGCACTCAAAATGGCGCGACGCTGATTTTCCGGCAGGCCGTGAAGCTGTGGCGTTTCGACATACACCGCGTGCCAGACGCTGCCAAACTTCGCCGCAAGCCGGGCGGCGGTGCGGACCAGTTTTTCATTGCCGCTGCCGTGACCAATGCATAACAGAATGGCGTCACGCGTGTGCCAGACGCGCTCCCGCCCCTGCAGGTCTCGCCAGGCTCGCATCTGGTCATCCACGCGATCGGCGGTGCGGCGCAGGGCCAGCTCGCGCAGGGCAATCAGATTTCCTTTGCGGAAAAAATGTTCGATGGCGCGTTCGGCCTGGCCGGCAATATACACCTTGCCTTCGTGCAGGCGCTGGCGCAGATCGTCCGGCGGCAGGTCAACCAGTACGACTTCATCAGCAGAATCAAAAAACGGATCGGGGACGGTTTCCCGCACCTGGATACCGGTTACCCCGCTTACCACGTCGTTCAGGCTTTCCAGATGCTGAACATTCACCGTGGTGAAGACGTCGATGCCGGCTTCAAGCAGTTCCTCAACATCCTGCCAGCGCTTCGGGTGGCGTGAGCCAGGCGCGTTGCTGTGCGCCAGTTCGTCCATCAGGATCAGCGCGGGGCGGCGGGCGAGGGCGGCATCAAGATCGAACTCCGTGACCAGCCGCCCGCGATGGCTGATACGCTGGGGTGGCTGCGTCGCCAGTCCCGTCAGCAGCGCCGCCGTCTCTTTGCGACCGTGGGTTTCCACCACGCCGATGAGAATATCAAGCCCCTGCGCCCGAAGCCGCTGGGCTTCCGTCAGCATGGCGAAGGTTTTCCCGACGCCCGCGCAGGCGCCGAAGAAAATTTTCAGCTTGCCGCGGTGGGCTTCAGCCGTTTGTTCAAGCAGCCTGTCCGGATCCGGGCGCATGGGCTCTTCGGTCATTTAGTTCTTCCTTAGCGCATCCAGCGCCAGATTCAGCTCAACAATGTTCACTACCGGCATGCCGATGAAGCTGACCAGCGGCTTTTGCGTATGTTCTGCAACCAACTGGCTCACCTGCTCGACGGTCAGCTGACGGGCGGCGGCCACGCGTGGGATCTGCCACGCCGCTGCGTCCGGCGTCAGGCTGTAATCCAGCCCGCTCGCGGAGGCGGTGACCAGCTCAACCGGCACCTCACGGCTGGCCTGCGGATTCGCGGCGCGCAGGGCGGCAACGCGTTCAGCAACGGCTTTGTCCAGGTCAGGATTACTGCCAGCCAGATTGCTGCCGCCGGATGCCATTGGATTATACGGGCTTTCCGCAGTGGCGGAAGGGCGTCCCTGGAAGTAGCGCGGGTCCGTAAAGTTTTGCCCAATCAGACGCGAGCCGCGGTTTTCACCGTTCTGGATAATCAGCGAGCCGTTGGCCTGGTCCTCAAACCACCACTGGCCCAGCGCGGTTGTCATCAGCGGGTAAAGCCCGCCGGTAATCAGAGACAGCAGAATAAACAACAGTATAGCGGGACGTAACATCGTCATGAGATTCACCTTTTAAACCAGCCCGAACAGCGTTAACAACATGTCGATAACCTTGATCCCAATAAAGGGCACCACCAGCCCACCCAGACCGTAAATCCACAGGTTACGGCGCAGCATGGCGGCGGCCGTCAGCGGCTTATAGCTCACCCCTTTCAGCGCCAGCGGAATAAGAAAGACAATAATCAGCGCGTTGAAGATCACCGCGCTCAAAATGGCCGAGGCTGGAGAGTGCAGGTGCATCACATTCAGGGCATTCAGCTGCGGATAGGTTGCCGCAAAGGCCGCCGGGATAATGGCGAAATATTTCGCCACGTCGTTGGCGATACTGAACGTGGTCAGCGAGCCGCGCGTCATCAGCATCTGCTTCCCGATATGCACCACTTCGATCAGCTTGGTCGGGTTCGAGTCGAGATCCACCATGTTGCCCGCCTCTTTTGCCGCCTGGGTACCGGAGTTCATCGCCACCGCCACGTCGGCCTGCGCCAGCGCCGGGGCGTCGTTGGTGCCGTCGCCGGTCATCGCCACCAGACGACCTTCCGCCTGATACTGGCGAATGAGTGCCAGCTTCGCTTCCGGTGTCGCTTCGGAAAGGAAATCATCCACGCCCGCTTCGGCGGCAATGGCCGCCGCAGTCAGACGGTTATCCCCGGTGATCATCACCGTTTTAATGCCCATCTTACGCATCTGGGCGAAACGCTCTTTTATACCCCCTTTAACGATATCCTTCAGAGCGATAACCCCCAGAACGCTTGCACCTTCCGCCACCACCAGCGGGGTTGCCCCCTGACGCGCCACGCTTTCCACCAGGTGGTCGACTTCCGGAGGGAAATGTCCATTATTGGCTTCAATATGACGGCGAATGGCATCAACGGACCCTTTACGGATCATCCGGTCCTGAATGTTAATTCCACTCATGCGGGTTTGCGCCGTAAAGGGCACGAACGTGGCGTGCAGGCTTTGTACGTCGCGCTGGCGCAGGTTAAAGCGCTGCTTGGCGAGGATCACGATACTGCGACCTTCCGGCGTCTCATCGGCCAGCGAAGAAAGCTGCGCCGCGTCGGCCAGCGTTTTTTCATCCACGCCGGGAGCAGGTAAAAAGTCAGAGGCCTGACGATTACCCAGGGTGATGGTCCCGGTTTTATCCAGCAGCAGTACGTCTACGTCACCCGCCGCTTCAACGGCGCGTCCGCTGGTGGCGATGACGTTCGCGCCCAGCATACGGCTCATCCCCGCCACGCCAATCGCGGAAAGCAGGCCGCCGATAGTGGTGGGGATCAGACAGACCAGCAGGGCGATCAGTACGGTGATGCTGACCGCTGTACCGCCGTAGGCGGAGAAGGGCCACAGGGTCGCCGTTGCCAGCAGGAACACAATGGTGAGCGCCACCAGCAGAATGGTCAGGGCGATCTCGTTCGGCGTTTTACGACGCTGTGCGCCTTCCACCATGGCGATCATCCGGTCGAGAAAGGTTTCGCCCGGGTTAACGCTGCACTGGATCACCAGCCAGTCGGAAAGAATGCGCGTTCCGCCGGTAACTGAGGCGAAATCTCCGCCCGACTCACGGATCACGGGCGCGGATTCCCCGGTAATAGCGCTTTCGTCTACCGACGCGCCGCCCTCAATTACCTCCCCGTCGCAGGGGATGATGTCCCCGGCTTCCACCAGCACCACGTCACATTTGCGCAGTTCATCCGCCGGAACGTGGTCCATCTGCGCGCCGTATTTAGGTTCGCGTAATTTGCGCGCAAAGGCGGTTTTTTTGACCCCTTTCAGACTGTTGGCCTGCGCCTTACTGCGGCCTTCCGCCAGCGCTTCGGCAAAGTTGGCGAACAGCACGGTAAACCACAGCCACAGGCTGATGGCGCCGGTAAAGGTTGCATTTCCTGAAAGGTGTCCCGTTCCCATGGCAATCGCCAATGCGGTGGTGAGTAAACTTCCAGTCCAGACAATAAACATCACCGGGTTGTGCCACTGCACGCGCGGGCTCAGTTTTTTTACCGCATCCATGAGGGCCTGACGAACTAACGTCGGTTCGAGCAGGGCCAGTTGTTTACGACTCATGACAAATTCTCCGCAAAATCAGCGTAAAGAGAGATATTCCGCAACCGGGCCTAACGCGAGGGCGGGGATAAAGGTCAGGGCACCTACCAGCAGAACGGTGCCAATCAGCAGGCCGACGAACAGCGCGCCGTGAGTCGGTAACGTACCGGTAGTGGTCGGCTGGATCTTCTTATTCACCAGTGTTCCGGCGATCGCCATGACGGGAATAATCACGCCGAAACGACCGAAGAACATGCAGAACGCCAGCAGACAGTTCCAGAACGGTGAGTTGGCACTTAACCCTGCAAAGGCGCTGCCGTTGTTGTTTGCGGCAGACGAAACGGCGTAAAGCACTTCGCTAAAGCCGTGAATGCCCGGGTTAAAGATGCCGCTGCGCCCGGCGTCGGTCATCAGCGCCAGGGCGGTACCGAGCAGCACAAGGGTGGGGGTGACCAGGATTGCCAGCGCGGTTAATTTCATTTCGCGGACGTCGATTTTTTTGCCGAGATATTCCGGCGTGCGGCCGATCATCAGCCCGGCGATAAACACGGCGAGCAGAACGAACAACAGCATGCCGTACAGCCCCGAACCGACCCCACCGAAGACTACCTCGCCAATCTGCATCAGCCACATCGGGATCATGCCGCCGAGCGCGGTGAAAGAGTCGTGCATGGCGTTCACCGCCCCGCAGGAGGCCGCTGTGGTGACCACCGCATAGAGGCTGCTGGCAAGAATGCCGAAGCGGCTCTCTTTGCCTTCCAGGTTGATATTGCTGTTAGCCCCCAGCTGCATGAAGTGGCTGTTGCCGTTCCATTCGGCCCACATCACCAGTGCTACGCAGACCACGAAGATTAACGACATGGCCCACAGCAGCGTACGGCCCTGGCGGCGATCGTTAACCACATCGCCAAAGGCGAAGCAGAGCGCGGCGGGGATCAGGAATATCGCCAGCATCTGTACAAAATTGGTTAATGCCGTTGGGTTTTCAAACGGATGCGATGAGTTGGCGTTGAAGAAGCCGCCCCCGTTGGTGCCCAGCATCTTGATTGCTTCCTGCGACGCCACTGGCCCCATTGGCAGGAGTTCCCTGCCCCCTTCAAGCGAGGTGTAAGGGGTATAAGGCAGCAGGTTTTGCAGAGTGCCTTGCTGTATAAAGAACAGGGCAATAATCAGCGCAACAGGCACCAGGATCCAAAGGGTGATGCGCGTGACATCAACCCACGCGTTGCCGAGCGTGCTGACATTCTGACGGGCAAACGCGCGCGTCAGGGCGAAGATCACCGCGATACCGCTGGCTGCAGACAGAAAGTTTTGCACGGTTAACCCGGCCATCTGGCTGAAGTAGCTGAGCGTGGTTTCACCGGCGTAAGACTGCCAGTTGGTATTGGTGACAAAGCTGACCGCCGTGTTCAGCGCCAGATGCCAGGATAAACCTGGTAACTGCTGCGGATTCAACGGCAAATTGCCCTGGAGCATGAGCAGCGTAAAGAGGGCAATAAGCCCCACGATATTCAGAAGCAGTATCGCCATCAGGTACTGGCCCCAGCTCATTTCGCGGTCGCTGATACCTGAAATGCGCCAGAGCACGTTTTCAATTTTTCGCGTACCCGGCAGTGGCACGTTGTTTATCAGCCGCGCCAGCGCTGTTCCCAGCGGCCTGGCGAGCACAAACAGCAGCAGTAAAAAGCTGGCAATAAGCAAAAACGCCTGAGCAGCCATCAGAATGCCTCCGCATTAATCAGGGCATAAATCAGATAACCCAATAACAGGAACACCAGCACGATGCCGGCAATCAGACCTGCACTCACACTCCACCTCCGGGTGACTTTTGTTGTTGTACAAACGGTAGGATTTGTGGCGCAAAGATTTCGCAAAAATCAGAAGGGCAGGTGTAAAAAAAGTATAAAAATGGGAAAGACCACAATTTAACTATTGTTAAGTAAACTGTTAACTTTTTTGTAACTTAATTACAGGCGTGAATGTAAATATTCACGAAATGGATGAAAATAAGTGGTCGGATGAGTAGTAAAATTACAAACAAAGCGGTATTATTTTAACCAGGTCACAGATTTCACATTTTCCGGAGACGGTTTCCGGCCAACTACAGGGGAGAAAAATATGGATCTTTATAAAGAGTATCCGGCTCATATCGTGTTCATGCGTCGCACTTTCGCCGTAGTGGCTGGCGTGCTGGCCCTGCCGGTGATGCTGTTCTGGAAAGATCGCGCACGTTTTTACAGCTATCTGCACCGCGTCTGGGCGAAAACCAGCGAAAAGCCGGTGTGGATGGAGCAGGCCGAGAAAGCAACCTGCGATTTCTACTGATACGGTGTGTCATCGTAGCCATAAAAAAACCGCCTACAGCAAAGTGGCGGTTTTTTTGTCCCTCGGGATTCGCGGTCCGTTGGGTAATCTTGCAGCCCCTACCCGGGATTTTTATCATATCCTTCTTTAAAAAGTTCGCAATCCACTTCACCTTTATAAATTCCTAATTTTACTTAAATAACTTACTTTTGGCGTTGGTGTTAATTATGATGCCACGTCCCTTTCCGCCATCTCGCAAATGAGCATCGGTCCTGGGAAAGGTGTATCCATAGCCGTAAAGCAGCCCGCCTACCCGGGCTTGTGTCCACCGATTTATCACCGGTGGTGATAGGTGGAGCGGTTAGCAGCAGGGACCGCATAGTGAAACGCTATTTATGCATCGCGTTCATTGTCGCCAGCGCACTCGTTGTAAAGAGTGATAAACCGGATGTGTTTATTGCCTTTACCCCGATAGCGCAGGACAAGTAGCGTTAAGGCCGCCTCGGGCGGCCTTTTTTATTTCATCCCGTCTACACTTCATGGCAAAGTAGTTCAATGCATGCCTTTTTCCTTTTACGGCATGCCCTTACGGACATAATGGACAATTGCCTGGAGTTTTATGCCCACCCATCTGGTTTGGTTTCGCGCGGATTTACGCATTCACGACAACTTCGCTCTCGCGGCCGCCTGCCGCGCTAAAGACGCGAATGTGCTGGCCCTGTTTATCGCCACGCCTGAACAGTGGCGGCAGCATGACATGGCGCCCCGGCAAGCGGCATTACTCAGCGCGTATCTGAATGACCTGCAACATTCACTGGCCGAAAAAGGCATTCCGCTGATCTATAAAGAGGCCCATGATTTTGCCGCACAGCTTGAGATGGTGCAGGGAATCTGTAAGCAGCACGCGGTAACGCGTCTTTTTTACAACTACCAGTATGAATTTAACGAGCAGCAGCGGGATCGTCAGCTGGAGAAAAACCTTACGGGCGTGGTCTGTGAAGGCTTTGATGACAGCGTGATGCTCGCACCGGGCAGCGTGATGACCGGCAGTCACGGAATGTATAAAGTTTTCACGCCGTTTAAAAATGCTTTTATCAAACGCCTGAAAGAGGGGCTGCCAGAATGCGTTCCCGCCCCGGCCATAAGAGGGGAAACGATAACGGATCTGCAGGACATCAGGCTGAATTATCCCCAGCAGTCGTTTGATGAAACGGTATTCCCCGCCAGCGAGAAAGCGGCTATCGCCCGGTTGCGTCAGTTCTGCGCGCAGGGGGCGGCGGATTACGAGGCGCGGCGGGATTTTCCAGCGATTGAAGGCACCAGCCGCCTGTCAGCCTGTTTAGCGCTGGGCGCGCTCTCCCCGCGCCAGTGTTTACATCGGCTACTGGCGGAACAGCCTCAGGCGGTAGACGGGGGGGCGGGCGCAGTGTGGCTGAACGAACTGATCTGGCGTGAGTTTTATCGCCATCTGATGACGTATCATCCTGATTTGTGTAAACATCGGCCCTTTATTCGTTGGACCGAACAGGTACAGTGGCAGTCGAATGAGAAGCTGCTTAAGGCATGGCAGCATGGGCTCACCGGCTTCCCGATTGTTGATGCGGCTATGCGGCAGCTCAATGAAACCGGGTGGATGCATAACCGTCTGCGTATGATTACCGCCAGCTTCCTGGTAAAGGATCTGCTTATCGACTGGCGAACCGGAGAGCGTTATTTTATCTCTCAGCTGATCGATGGCGATCTGGCGGCAAATAACGGCGGCTGGCAGTGGGCGGCCTCCACCGGCACGGATGCGGCTCCCTATTTTCGGATCTTTAATCCGACCACGCAGGGACAACGATTTGACGTCGACGGCGAGTTTATCCGTCGCTGGCTGCCTGAACTTAAGGATGTCCCCGCCAAAGCCATTCATGAACCCTGGGCATGGGCGGATAAACAGCGTGTTACCCTGAACTATCCCCGTCCCATTGTCGACCATAAACAGGCGCGCGTCGCCACGCTGGCGGCGTATGAAGCAGCCCGAAAAGTTTGAGAGAATGATGATGAAAAACAGTGAACTGGAACGCCTGATTAACGAAAAACTCAACACGGCCTCGTTTAGCGACTACGGTCCGAATGGCTTACAGGTGGAGGGTCGCGAGACGGTGCAAAAAATCATCACCGGCGTAACGGCAAGCCAGGCGCTGCTGGATGAGGCGGTGCGTCAGGAAGCCGACGCGGTGATTGTCCATCACGGTTATTTCTGGAAAAACGAATCACCGATTATTCGCGGCATGAAGCGCAACCGTCTCAAAACGCTGCTGGCGAATGACATCAACCTGTACGGCTATCACCTGCCGCTCGATGCGCATCCTGAACTGGGGAATAACGTTCAGCTTGCGCAGCTGCTGGGGATAACCGTGATGGGCGAAATTGAACCCCTGGTGCCGTGGGGTGAACTGTCGATGCCGGTTCCGGGTCTGGAGCTGGCATCGTGGATCGAAGCACGCTTGGGGCGTCGTCCGCTGTGGTGCGGCGACACCGGGCCGGATACCGTGAAGCGCGTGGCATGGTGCACCGGCGGCGGCCAGGGCTTTATTGATAGCGCGGCGCGTTTCGGTGTCGACGCCTTCATTACCGGCGAGGTTTCCGAGCAGACCATTCACTCTGCCCGTGAACAAGGCCTGCATTTTTACGCGGCAGGCCATCACGCCACCGAGCGTGGCGGCATCCGCGCCCTCAGCGAGTGGCTGACGGAAAATACCGATCTGGATGTGACGTTTATTGATATCCCTAATCCGGCCTGATGAGAGGTAGTTAAGTGCAGCGAGCGCGTTGTTATCTTCTGGGTGAAACCGCGGTAGTTCTGGAGCTTGAGCCTCCGGTGACGCTTGCCACGCAAAAGCGTATCTGGCGTCTGGCTCAGCGACTGCCCGAGCTACCTGGCGTGGTTGAAGCTATTCCGGGTATGAATAATATCACCGTGGTGCTGCGTGATCCGCACACGGGGGCGCTGGATGCCATTGAGCGCCTGCAACGCTGGTGGGAGGAGAGCGAGGCGCTGGAGCCGGAATCGCGGACGATTGAGATCCCGGTTGTCTATGGCGGCAAGGGAGGCCCCGACCTTGGCGTCGTGGCCGAACACTGTGGATTAACGGAGAAGCAGGTTGTGGAGCTGCATAGCTCAGTCGACTATGTTGTCTGGTTTTTGGGATTTCAGCCGGGTTTCCCCTATCTGGGCGGGTTATCGCCCCAGTTGCATACGCCGCGCCGGGCTGAGCCGCGCCTGAGCGTACCGGCGGGCAGCGTGGCGATTGGTGGCGAGCAAACGGGAATTTATCCACTCGCCTCGCCGGGAGGCTGGCAGCTTATCGGGCACACGTCCACGCCGTTATTTGAACCAGGCCAGGACGCGCCCATACTCCTGCGTCCGGGGGATACCCTGCGCTTTATCCCGCAAAAGGAGGGGATATGTTAACGCTTATTCGCGCAGGGCTTTACACCTCGGTACAGGATGCCGGGCGTTTTGGGCTGCGTCAGTCGGGCGTGAGCTACTGCGGTGCGCTTGATCGTCCCTCGCTGGAGATTGCCAACCTGCTGGTAGGCAACGCCGGCAGCACGGCGGCGTTAGAAATTACGCTGGGTCAGTGCGTGATTGAGTTTGGTCAGGAAACCTGGTTTGCCTTAACCGGCGCGGGCTGTGACGCGACGCTGGACGGCAAAGCGGTGTGGACCGGCTGGCGCCTGCGGGCGAAAGCCGGACAGCGTCTGACGCTCAAGCGTCCTCTGCACGGCGTGCGCAGCTATCTTGCGGTGGCGGGAGGTATCGACGTGCCGGAGGTGCTGGGCTCATCCAGCACCGACCAGAAAGCGGGAATGGGCGGACATGAAGGACGGCTGCTGCGCGACGGCGATCGCCTGGCGATTAAGCCATCAGCGCGCCATTTCACCACCACGCAGGGCGTGAAGCAGCTGTTGTGGGGGAACCTGATCCGCGCCCTGCCGGGGCCGGAATATCATGAGTTCGATGAGGCCTCAAAAGAGTCTTTCTGGCGCTCGCCATGGAAGATCAGCCCGCAGAGTAACCGCATGGGTTACCGGCTTCAGGGCCAGCCGCTGACCCGCACGACTGACCGGGAGCTGCTTTCCCATGGTCTGTTGCCGGGGGTGATTCAGGTGCCGGGCAACGGCCAGCCTATCGTACTGATGAACGATGCGCAAACCACGGGAGGATATCCGCGTATTGCCTGCATTATCGAAGCGGATCGCTACCATCTGGCGCAAATTCCTCTCGGTCAGCCAATTCATTTTGTGCAGTGTTCGCTGGAGGAGGCGCTGAAAGCCCGTCAGGATCAGCAGCGTTATCTCGAACAGCTGGCGTGGAGGCTCGATGGTAAAGATTGATTTAAACGCCGATCTGGGGGAGGGCAGCAGCGCCGATGCGGCGCTGATGACGCTGGTCTCCTCGGTGAACATCGCCTGTGGGTTTCATGCCGGCGATGCGCAGACCATGCTGGCGAGCGTGCGCAATGCCGTGAAAAACGGCGTGGCGATAGGCGCTCACCCCAGCTTTCCGGACCGGGAAAACTTTGGTCGCACGGCGATGGATCTGCCGCCTGAGACGGTTTACGCGCAAATGCTCTACCAGATCGGCGCCCTGGAGGCGATAGTGCGCGCTGAGAAGGGCGTGTTGCGTCACGTCAAGCCGCACGGCATGCTCTATAACCAGGCGGCGAAAGATCCGGCGCTGGCGGATGCCATTGCCCGTGCGGTGCGGGACTGTAATCCGCAACTGATTCTGGTAGGCCTGGCGGGCAGCGAGCTTATTCGTGCCGGAGAACGGCTGGGGCTGACTACGCGGCAGGAAGTGTTTGCCGATCGGGGATACCTGCCGGACGGTAGCCTGGTTCCGCGTACGCAGGCCGGTGCGCTGATCACCGACGAAGGTAAAGCGCTGGCGCAGACGCTGGAGATGGTGCGCTTCGGGCGAGTAACCTCAACGGAGGGTACAACGGCAAACGTTCAGGCTGATACGGTGTGCTTACACGGTGACGGCGAGCATGCGCTCCAGTTTGCGCGACGCCTGCGGGCGGCGTTCTCGGAAGAGGGCATTGTTGTCAGCGCAGAATAATCATGAAAGGACAATAACATGCCAGAAGGTCCGGAGATCCGCCGCGCGGCGGATAGCCTGGAGGCGGCGATAAAGGGCAAACCTCTGACACACGTCTGGTTTGCCTTTCCTCAACTCAAACCGTTTGAATCGCAGCTGGTGGGACAGACGGTGACCCACATTGAAACGCGCGGCAAAGCGTTACTCACCCACTTTTCCCATAACCTGACGTTATACAGCCATAATCAGCTTTACGGCGTTTGGCGGGTGGTGGAGGCGGACGCGCAGCCGCAAACGACCCGCGTGCTGCGCGTGCGGCTACAAACGGCGGATAAGGCGATCCTGCTCTACAGCGCTTCTGATATCGAAATGTTAACGCCGGAGCAGTTGCTCACGCACCCGTTCTTACAGCGGGTTGGGCCGGACGTGCTGGATATGCGCCTGACGGCAAGCGATGTGAAAGCCCGGCTGTTATCGCCCACATTCCGCAACCGGCAGTTTTCCGGGCTGTTGCTCGATCAGGCATTTCTGGCGGGGCTGGGAAACTACCTGCGGGTGGAGATCCTCTGGGAAGTCGGGCTGGCGCCGCAGCACAAAGCGTCGCAGCTAAGCGATGAACAGCTGGAGGCGCTGTCCCACGCGTTGCTGGATATTCCACGGCTGTCGTACAACACGCGCGGCATGGTGGATGAGAACAAGCATCACGGGGCGTTGTTTCGCTTCAAGGTGTTTCATCGGGCGGGTAAAAAGTGTGAGCGGTGTGGCGGGATGATTGAGAAGGCGACGATCTCTTCCAGACCGTTTTACTGGTGTCCTGGGTGCCAGATGTAAAAAAGCCGGGTGGCGGCTACGCCTTACCCGGCCTACATCTCGCACTTGTAGGCCCGGCAAGCGAAGCGCCGCCGGGCGTGTTTTTTAGCGCTTAATATCAGACTTAAAGTCACGCTGCTCGTAGCCGGTATACAGCTGACGTGGACGGGCGATTTTCATGCCTTCGCTGTGCATTTCGTTCCAGTGCGCAATCCAGCCCACGGTACGCGCCATGGCGAAGATTACGGTGAACATGGAAGACGGAATGCCCATCGCTTTCAGAATAATGCCAGAGTAGAAATCGACGTTCGGGTAGAGTTTCTTCTCGATGAAGTACGGGTCGTTCAGCGCGATGTGTTCCAGCTCCATCGCCACTTCCAGCAGATCATCTTTGGTGCCCAGCTCTTTCAGCACTTCGTGGCAGGTCTCACGCATGACGGTCGCGCGCGGGTCGTAGTTTTTGTAAACACGGTGACCGAAGCCCATCAGACGGAAGGAGTCATTCTTGTCTTTCGCGCGGCGCACGAACTCAGGAATGTGCTCAACGGAGCTGATTTCTTCCAGCATCTTCAGTGCCGCTTCGTTCGCGCCGCCGTGCGCCGGTCCCCACAGGGAGGCGATGCCCGCAGCGATACAGGCGAACGGGTTCGCGCCGGAAGAGCCCGCGGTACGGACGGTAGAGGTCGAGGCGTTCTGTTCGTGGTCAGCGTGCAGGATCAGAATACGGTCCATCGCGCGTTCCAGCACCGGGTTCACTTCGTACTCTTCACACGGCGTGGAGAACATCATGCGCAGGAAGTTACCTGCGTAGGAGAGGTCGTTGCGTGGATACACAAACGGCTGACCGATAGAGTATTTGTAACACATCGCCGCCATGGTAGGCATTTTGGACAGCAGACGGAACGCCGCGATATCACGGTGACGTGGGTTATTCACGTCCAGAGAATCGTGGTAGAACGCCGCCAGCGCACCGGTAATACCGCACATGACCGCCATCGGATGAGAGTCACGACGGAACGCATGGAACAGACGGGTAATCTGCTCATGGATCATGGTGTGACGGGTCACGGTGGTTTTAAATTCATCGTACTGGGCCTGCGTCGGTTTTTCGCCGTTCAGCAGGATGTAGCACACTTCCAGATAGTTGGATTCGGTGGCTAACTGATCGATGGGGAAGCCGCGATGGAGCAGGATACCTTCGTCACCGTCAATGTAGGTGATTTTGGATTCGCAAGATGCGGTGGAGGTGAATCCAGGGTCAAAGGTGAATACCCCTTTGGAACCCAGCGTACGGATATCAATAACATCCTGACCGAGCGTGCCTTTTAGCACATCCAGTTCAATAGCATCATCACCATTTAGGGTGAGTTTTGCCTTTGTATCAGCCATTTACGGTCTCCTTAGCGCCTTATGCTTAAGACTGCGCTTTACCGGATTTGCTTTCAGCTGTTAATCATCGTTACCAGATTGTTATTTGGCTTACCGCTCAGCTCACGAGGAGAAACCAGGGTACAGAGCTATGGCGCCTTGCAGGTAAACGAATGAAATATCAGTGAAACAACAGCAAATCAGCGTTTTTGCAGTCCGAATTATTCAAACCTGTATATCACTAATAACTGTCCTGATAACTTCGGTCAATACCATCACACTGTTACATAACTATTTGTCAGGTGAAAGAGAGACCTCATAACTTTTGCGCATTATATGCCTTTTCTGATGACGTTTGTAACAATATTGTTTAACATTTGTCAAATCAGATGATTAAAAATTAAAAAGATGTTGTTATCGTGACCCCGATCACTGTTCCAGAGAAAACCCAACAAACTGTATGTAGGTTAATTGTAATGATTTTGTGAACGGCCTATACTGCCGCCAGGTCTCCGGAACACCCTGCAATCCCGAGCCACCCAGCGTTGTAACGTGTCGTTTTAGCATTTGGAAGCAATGTTTTGCATGACGCGCAGTTATAGAAAAGGAACGCTGTCTGACCCGCATCGCAGTCCGGAGGAAGGAAACAATAAGAACAGCATGTGGGCGTTATTCATGATAAGAAATGTGAAAAAACAAAGACCTGTCAATCTGGATCTCAAAACGATCCGATTCCCTGTAACAGCAATAGCGTCCATTCTGCACCGTGTTTCTGGTGTGATTACGTTTGTGGCGGTTGGTATCTTGCTGTGGTTACTGGGAACCAGCCTCTCATCTCCTGAAGGATTCCTCCAGGCCTCAGCCATCATGAACAGCTTCTTCGTGAAATTTATCATGTGGGGCATTCTGACCGCGCTGGCCTATCACGTGGTTGGCGGCGTTCGCCATATGCTGATGGACTTTGGCTACCTGGAAGAGACGTTCGAGGCCGGTAAACGTACCGCTAACATTTCATTTGTGATCACTGTCGTGCTTTCACTTCTCGCAGGAGTTCTCGTATGGTAAGCAACGCCTCCGCATTAGGACGCAACGGCGTACATGACTTCATCCTGGTCCGCGCTACCGCCATCGTCCTCACGCTCTACATCATCTATATGATCGGTTTCTTCGCCACTAGCGGCACACTGACGTGGGAAATCTGGAGTGGTTTCTTCGGATCGGCCTTCACCAAAGTGTTCACCCTGCTGGCCCTGTTCTCCATCCTTATTCATGCCTGGATTGGCATGTGGCAGGTGTTGACCGATTACGTTAAACCGCTGGCGATTCGCCTTCCGCTGCAACTGATTATTGTTGTTGCTCTGCTGGTTTACGTCATTTATGGATTTGTTGTGGTGTGGGGTGTGTAATGAAACTGCCAGTCAGAGAATTTGATGCTGTTGTGATTGGTGCGGGTGGCGCAGGTATGCGCGCCGCACTGCAAATTTCCCAGAGCGGCCAGACCTGTGCGCTGCTCTCTAAAGTATTCCCGACCCGTTCCCACACTGTGTCTGCGCAGGGCGGTATCACCGTTGCGCTGGGTAATTCCCATGAAGATAACTGGGAATGGCACATGTACGATACGGTAAAAGGTTCCGACTACATCGGTGACCAGGATGCCATCGAATATATGTGTAAAACCGGCCCGGAAGCGATTCTGGAGCTGGACCACATGGGTCTGCCGTTCTCCCGTCTGGAAAATGGCACCATCTATCAGCGTCCGTTTGGCGGCCAGTCGAAAAACTTCGGCGGCGAACAGGCGGCACGTACCGCAGCAGCGGCTGACCGTACCGGTCACGCTTTGCTGCACACCCTTTATCAGCAAAACCTGAAAAACCACACCACCATCTTCTCCGAGTGGTATGCGTTGGATCTGGTGAAAAACGCCGATGGCGCGGTGGTGGGTTGTACCGCACTGTGCATTGAAACCGGTGAAGTGGTCTATTTCAAAGCGCGCGCAACCGTGCTGGCCACCGGCGGCGCAGGCCGTATCTATCAGTCCACTACCAACGCCCACATCAACACCGGTGACGGCGTTGGGATGGCTATCCGCGCTGGCGTGCCGGTGCAGGACATGGAGATGTGGCAGTTCCACCCAACCGGTATCGCCGGTGCGGGCGTGCTGGTGACAGAAGGCTGCCGTGGTGAAGGTGGCTACCTGCTGAACAAACATGGCGAGCGCTTTATGGAGCGTTATGCCCCGAATGCGAAAGACCTGGCGGGCCGTGACGTGGTGGCGCGTTCCATCATGATCGAAATCCGTGAAGGCCGCGGCTGCGACGGCCCTTGGGGCCCGCACGCGAAGCTGAAACTCGACCATCTGGGTAAAGAAGTGCTGGAATCCCGTCTGCCGGGCATTCTGGAACTGTCCCGCACCTTCGCCCACGTCGACCCGGTAAAAGAGCCGATTCCGGTTATCCCAACCTGTCACTACATGATGGGCGGTATTCCGACCAAAGTGACCGGTCAGGCGCTGACCGTGAACGAGCAGGGTGAAGACGTGGTCATCCCTGGTCTGTTCGCGGTAGGCGAAATTGCCTGCGTATCCGTGCACGGCGCAAACCGTCTGGGCGGCAACTCCCTGCTGGACCTGGTGGTATTTGGCCGTGCGGTGGGGCTGCATCTCCAGGAATCTATTGCCGAGCAGGGCGCGTTGCGTGATGCGACCGACGACGAAATTGATGCCTCTCTTGAGCGCCTCAACCGCTGGAACGGCAACCGTAACGGCGAAGATCCGGTTGAAATCCGTAAAGCGCTGCAAGAGTGTATGCAGCACAACTTCTCGGTATTCCGTGAAGGTGACGCGATGGCCAAAGGGCTTGAGCAACTGAAAACGATCCGCGAGCGTCTGAAGAATGCCCGTCTGGACGATACCTCGAGCGAGTTCAACACCCAGCGCGTTGAGTGCCTGGAGCTGGATAACCTGATGGAAACCGCGTTCGCCACTGCGATGTCGGCAAACTTCCGTACCGAAAGCCGTGGCGCCCATAGCCGCTTCGACTTCCCGGATCGTGATGACGAAAACTGGCTGTGCCATTCCCTGTATCTGCCAGAGTCGGAAACCATGACGCGTCGTAGCGTTAACATGGAACCGAAACTGCGTCCGGCGTTCCCGCCGAAGATTCGTACTTACTAATGCGGAGACAGGATAATGAAACTCGAATTCTCAGTTTATCGTTATAACCCGGATGTAGACGATGCTCCGCGTATGCAGGATTACACCCTCGAAGCGGAAGAAGGTCGTGACATGATGCTGCTGGATGCTTTAATCCAGCTGAAAGAAAAAGATCCTACGCTGTCGTTCCGCCGCTCCTGCCGTGAAGGGGTATGTGGCTCTGACGGTGTAAACATGAACGGCAAAAACGGTCTGGCCTGTATCACGCCAATTTCAGCGCTACAGCGTGCAGGCCAGAAAATTGTCATCCGTCCTCTGCCTGGCCTGCCGGTCGTGCGTGATTTGGTGGTGGACATGGGGCAATTCTATGCACAATATGAGAAGATTAAGCCTTACTTATTGAATAATGGGCAAAATCCACCCGCTCGCGAGCACTTACAGTCGCCTGAGCAGCGTGAAAAACTCGATGGGTTATACGAGTGTATTCTCTGTGCATGCTGTTCAACGTCATGCCCGTCATTCTGGTGGAACCCGGATAAATTTATCGGCCCTGCGGGTCTGCTGGCTGCCTATCGCTTCCTGATCGACAGCCGCGATACCGAAACCGAGAATCGTCTGGAAGGGTTAAGTGACGCTTTCAGCGTATTCCGCTGCCATAGCATCATGAACTGCGTCAGTGTGTGTCCTAAGGGGCTGAACCCGACGCGCGCCATCGGCCATATTAAGTCGATGTTGTTGCAGCGCAGTGCGTAAGTAACAACGCCGGATGGCGCTGCGCTTATCCGGCCTACGTAACAGTAGGCCCGGTAAGCGTAGCGCCACCGGGCAAATTGCAGAAACCTTTAAAAACTGCCCTGAAGTTTAGACAGTTTCTAAAGGTTCCTTCGCGGGCCAAATGAAAAGAGCTCGCAGGTGAACCCCGGCACGTACACGTGGTGTGCGTGGTAGTTTCTACGGCGAAAGTAAGCATAAAAATGCTTAAGGGATCACGATGCAGAACGGCGCAATGAAAGCCTGGCTGGACTCTTCTTACCTCTCTGGTTCAAACCAGAGCTGGATAGAACAGCTCTATGAAGACTTCTTAACCGATCCTGACTCAGTGGACGCAAACTGGCGTTCCATGTTCCAGCAGTTGCCTGGTACAGGGGTCAAACCGGATCAATTCCATTCAAAAACACGTGATTATTTCCGTCGTCTGGCGAAGGATGCCTCACGTTACTCTTCTGCGATTTCCGACCCTGACACCAATGCGAAGCAGGTAAAAGTCCTGCAGCTTATCAACGCTTATCGCTTCCGTGGTCACCAGCATGCGAATCTCGATCCGCTGGGACTGTGGCAGCAGGAACGTGTAGCGGATCTCGATCCGGCTTATCACGATCTGACCGAGGCCGATTTCCAGGAAAGCTTTAACGTAGGTTCCTTTGCCATCGGCAAAGACACGATGAAACTGGGCGATCTGATTGATGCGCTCAAGCAAACCTACTGCGGCTCCATCGGCGCGGAATATATGCACATTACCTCCACCGAAGAGAAACGCTGGATCCAGCAGCGTATCGAATCCGTGGCGGGTCACGCGAATTTCTCAGCAGACGAGAAAAAACGTTTCCTGAGCGAACTGACGGCAGCCGAAGGCCTTGAGCGCTATCTGGGCGCGAAATTCCCGGGCGCAAAACGCTTCTCACTGGAGGGCGGCGATGCGTTAGTCCCGATGCTGAAAGAGCTGATTCGTCATGCCGGTAAGAGCGGCACGCGCGAAGTGGTGCTGGGCATGGCGCACCGTGGCCGTCTGAACGTGCTGGTTAACGTGCTGGGTAAAAAACCGCAGGATCTGTTCGACGAATTTGCGGGTAAACATAAAGAGCACCTCGGCACCGGTGACGTGAAGTATCACATGGGCTTCTCGTCAGATATCGAAACCGAGGGCGGTCAGGTTCACCTGGCGCTGGCGTTTAACCCGTCGCACCTGGAAATCGTCAGCCCGGTGGTTATCGGTTCCGTGCGTGCGCGTCTGGATCGTCTGGACGAGCCGAGCAGCAATAAAGTGCTGCCAATCACCATTCACGGTGATGCGGCAGTCACAGGGCAGGGCGTGGTTCAGGAAACCCTGAACATGTCGAAAGCGCGTGGTTATGAAGTGGGCGGTACCGTTCGCATCGTAATCAACAATCAGGTGGGCTTCACCACCTCTAACCCGCTGGATGCGCGTTCTACCCCGTACTGCACCGACATCGGTAAAATGGTTCAGGCGCCAATCTTCCACGTAAACGCGGATGACCCGGAAGCCGTTGCTTTCGTTACCCGTCTGGCGCTGGACTTCCGTAACACCTTTAAGCGCGACGTGTTCATTGACCTCTTCTGCTACCGCCGTCACGGCCACAACGAAGCGGATGAGCCAAGTGCAACCCAGCCGCTGATGTACCAGAAAATCAAAAAACACCCGACGCCGCGTAAAATCTATGCTGACAAGCTGGAAAGCGAAAAAGTGGCGACGCTGGAAGATGCGACCGAAATGGTCAATCTTTATCGCGACGCGCTGGACGCGGGTGAATGCGTGGTCAAAGAGCTGCGCCCAATGAACATGCACTCCTTTACCTGGTCGCCGTACCTCAACCACGAGTGGGACGAGAGCTACCCGAACAAGGTTGAGATGAAGCGTTTGCAGGAGCTGGCTAAACGCATCAGCACCGTGCCGGAAGCGATCGAGATGCAGTCCCGCGTGGCCAAGATCTATGGCGACCGCCAGGCCATGGCGGCGGGTGAAAAGCTGTTCGACTGGGGCGGCGCGGAAACGCTGGCCTATGCGACGCTGGTTGACGAAGGTATTCCGGTTCGTCTGTCCGGTGAAGATGCGGGTCGTGGCACCTTCTTCCACCGTCATGCGGTTGTACACAACCAGTCTAACGGTTCAACCTATACTCCGCTTCAGCACGTGCATAACGGTCAGGGCCAGTTCAAGGTCTGGGACTCCGTGCTGTCAGAAGAAGCGGTTCTGGCCTTCGAATACGGCTACGCCACCGCAGAACCTCGCACCCTGACTATCTGGGAAGCGCAGTTCGGTGACTTCGCCAACGGTGCGCAGGTCGTCATCGACCAGTTCATCTCCTCCGGTGAGCAGAAGTGGGGCCGTATGTGTGGTCTGGTGATGTTGCTGCCGCACGGCTATGAAGGGCAAGGGCCGGAGCACTCCTCCGCGCGTCTGGAGCGTTATCTGCAACTCTGCGCCGAGCAGAACATGCAGGTCTGCGTGCCGTCCACCCCGGCTCAGGTGTACCACATGCTGCGTCGTCAGGCGCTGCGCGGTATGCGCCGTCCGCTGGTGGTCATGTCGCCAAAATCCCTGCTGCGTCATCCGCTGGCGGTTTCGAGCCTGGATGAACTGGCTAACGGCACCTTCCTGCCAGCCATCGGTGAAATTGACGAGCTGGATCCGCAGGCCGTTAAGCGTGTCGTAATGTGTTCTGGTAAGGTTTATTACGACCTGCTGGAACAGCGCCGTAAGAACGATCAGAAAGATGTCGCCATCGTGCGTATCGAGCAGCTTTATCCGTTCCCGCATCAGGCGATGCAGGAAGTGCTGAAACAGTACGCTCACGTTCATGATTTTGTCTGGTGCCAGGAAGAGCCGCTCAACCAGGGCGCATGGTATTGCAGCCAGCATCATTTCCGTGAAGTGATTCCATTTGGGTCTGCCCTGCGTTATGCAGGTCGCCCGGCCTCCGCCTCTCCGGCGGTAGGGTATATGTCCGTTCACCAGAAGCAGCAACAAGATCTGGTCAATGACGCGCTGAACGTCGATTAATTAAAGGATACATAATGAGTAGCGTAGATATTCTTGTTCCCGACCTGCCTGAGTCCGTAGCAGATGCAACCGTCGCCACCTGGCACAAAAAACCAGGCGACGCGGTAACCCGTGACGAAGTGCTGGTAGAAATCGAAACTGACAAAGTGGTACTGGAAGTACCGGCTTCAGCGGATGGCATTCTGGATGCAGTCCTGGAAGACGAAGGTACGACCGTGACTTCTCGCCAGATCCTGGGTCGCCTGCGTGAAGGCAACAGCGCGGGCAAAGAGTCCAGCGCGAAATCTGAAGAGAAAGCGTCTACCCCAGCCCAGCGCCAGCAGGCGTCTCTGGAAGAGCAAACCAATGACGCGCTCAGCCCGGCGATCCGTCGCCTGCTGGCTGAGCACAGCCTCGATCCGGCAGCCATCAAAGGTACCGGCGTGGGTGGCCGTCTGACTCGCGAAGATATCGACAAGCATCTGGCAAAAGCGCCTTCAGAGGCGAAAGCGGAAGCGAAAGCCCCTGCGGCAGCACCAGCGGCACAGCCAGCTCTGGGCGCACGTAGCGAAAAACGCGTGCCGATGACCCGCCTTCGCAAGCGCGTGGCCGAGCGTCTGCTGGAAGCGAAAAACTCCACCGCGATGCTGACCACCTTCAACGAAGTCAACATGAAGCCAATCATGGACCTGCGCAAGCAGTACGGTGACGCGTTTGAAAAACGTCACGGTATCCGTCTGGGCTTCATGTCCTTCTACGTGAAAGCGGTAGTTGAAGCGCTGAAACGCTACCCGGAAGTGAACGCGTCTATCGATGGCGATGACGTGGTTTACCACAACTACTTCGACGTCAGCATGGCGGTTTCTACCCCACGTGGCCTGGTCACCCCGGTTCTGCGTGATGTGGACACCCTGGGTATGGCTGACATTGAGAAGAAAATCAAAGAGCTGGCCGTGAAAGGCCGCGACGGCAAGCTGACCGTTGAAGACCTGACTGGCGGTAACTTCACCATTACCAACGGTGGCGTGTTCGGCTCGCTGATGTCTACCCCGATCATCAACCCGCCGCAGAGCGCGATCCTGGGTATGCACGCCATTAAAGATCGTCCAATGGCGGTAGACGGTAAAGTTGAGATCCTGCCGATGATGTACCTGGCGCTCTCATACGATCACCGCCTGATCGACGGCCGCGAGTCCGTAGGCTTCCTGGTTGCCATTAAAGAGCTGCTGGAAGATCCAACGCGTCTGCTGCTGGACGTTTAGTAACTATTTAGCATCACCTGCCCTGTAGGCCGGATAAGCGTAGCGCCGGTCTACAGGTTTGAAGATAACGATTACCCTGAAGGATGGATAGAACACATGAACTTACATGAATATCAGGCCAAACAGCTGTTTGCCAGGTCAGGCTTACCGGCTCCGGTGGGTTATGCCTGTACTACCCCGCGTGAAGCAGAAGAAGCCGCATCTAAAATCGGTTCCGGCCCGTGGGTAGTTAAATGTCAGGTTCACGCTGGTGGCCGTGGTAAAGCGGGCGGTGTGAAGGTTGTTAAGAGCAAAGAAGAGATCCGTGCGTTTGCTGAACATTGGCTCGGCAAGCGTCTGGTAACCTACCAGACAGATGCGAATGGCCAGCCGGTCAACCAGATCCTGGTTGAAGCGGCAACCGACATCGCGAAAGAATTGTACCTCGGCGCAGTCGTAGACCGTAGCTCCCGTCGCGTGGTGTTCATGGCATCTACCGAAGGCGGCGTGGAAATCGAAAAAGTGGCGGAAGAGACCCCGCACCTGATCCACAAAGTGGCAATCGATCCGCTGGCGGGCCCAATGCCTTACCAGGGACGTGAGCTGGCGTTCAAACTGGGTCTGGAAGGCAAGCTGGTTCAGCAGTTCACCAAGATCTTCATGGGGCTGGCGACCATCTTCCTGGAGCGCGATCTGGCGCTGATCGAGATCAACCCGCTGGTGATCACCACCCAGGGCGACCTGATCTGCCTCGACGGCAAGCTGGGCGCTGACGGCAACGCGCTGTTCCGCCAGGCGGATCTGCGCGAAATGCGCGACCAGTCTCAGGAAGATCCGCGTGAAGCGCAGGCTGCCCAGTGGGAGCTGAACTACGTGGCGCTGGATGGCAACATCGGCTGCATGGTTAACGGTGCGGGCCTGGCAATGGGCACCATGGACATCGTTAAGCTGCACGGCGGTGAGCCAGCGAACTTCCTCGACGTGGGCGGTGGCGCAACCAAAGAGCGCGTAACCGAAGCGTTCAAAATCATTCTCTCTGACAGCAACGTAAAAGCGGTTCTGGTGAACATCTTCGGCGGTATCGTACGTTGCGACCTGATCGCCGACGGTATCATCGGCGCGGTAGGAGAAGTGGGCGTTAACGTTCCGGTTGTTGTACGTCTGGAAGGGAATAACGCTGAACTCGGCGCGAAAAAACTGGCTGACAGCGGCCTGAATATAATTGCAGCGAAAAGTCTGACGGATGCAGCTCAGCAGGTTGTTGCCGCAGTGGAGGGGAAATAATGTCCGTTTTAATTAATAAAGATACCAAGGTTATCAGCCAGGGCTTCACCGGTAGCCAGGGGACTTTCCACTCCGAACAGGCGATTGCCTACGGTACGCAGATGGTTGGCGGCGTAACGCCAGGTAAAGGCGGCACCACGCACCTGGGCCTGCCGGTGTTCAACACCGTGCGTGAAGCAGTAGAAGCGACGGGCGCAACCGCGACCGTGATCTACGTTCCAGCGCCGTTCTGCAAAGACTCTATTCTGGAAGCGATCGACGCAGGCATTAAGCTGATCATCACCATTACCGAAGGTATCCCGACGCTGGATATGCTGACCGTGAAGGTGAAGCTGGACGAAGCAGGCGTGCGCATGATCGGTCCGAACTGCCCAGGCGTCATCACCCCGGGCGAATGCAAAATCGGCATCATGCCGGGCCACATTCACAAACCGGGCAAAGTGGGCATCGTGTCCCGTTCCGGTACCCTGACCTATGAAGCAGTTAAGCAGACCACCGATTACGGCTTCGGCCAGTCCACCTGCGTGGGCATCGGCGGTGACCCGATCCCAGGCTCTAACTTCATCGACATCCTGAAGCTGTTCCAGGAAGATCCACAGACCGAAGCGATCGTGATGATCGGTGAGATCGGTGGTAGCGCGGAAGAAGAAGCGGCTGCTTACATCAAAGATCATGTGACCAAGCCGGTGGTGGGTTACATCGCGGGTGTGACCGCGCCAAAAGGCAAACGTATGGGTCACGCGGGCGCGATTATCGCTGGTGGTAAAGGTACGGCTGATGAGAAATTCGCAGCACTGGAAGCCGCAGGCGTGAAAACCGTTCGCAGCCTGGCGGATATCGGTGAAGCACTGAAATCCATCATTAAGTAAGTCCTCTCTGCTCCCCGAATGGGGCGCGTTGAAGTATAAAAAAATGTCCGTTTCGACATGGTTGGCCGCTGTAAAGCGGCCTTTTTTTATTGTCTGCGTTTAGCCACCAGAGTGAATTTATAGTCGTCGGTATTAAACACGTTGCGACTGTATTCAAATACCCGGCCGTCTTTAAGGAAGCCGCGGGAAACTTTTTCAAGAATTGGTTTTGCCGGATCGAGCGCCAGGGCGGCAATCGCCTCGTCCGATGGCATGACTGGCACCAGCTCCTGCTCGCTGCGATCGATAACCAGCTTTTTGACCTGCTCAATGTAATGGTATTTCGACTGTTCCATCACTTCCCAGGTGAGGTCGGGGAACATCGCCAGCGGCATCCATGTCTCTTCCAGATTCACCGGCTTTTCCCTGATGAAGCGTACGCGCTTGACGTGCCAGACCTTATCATCCGGATTGAGCGCCAGTTTTGCCGCGAGCCGCTCATCGGCTTTCACCACTTCGAAGACGCTGACGTCGCTGTGCGTATCAACGTTGCGATCCGCCAGTTTTTCGTAAAAGCCGGTAAGCTGATAAATATCGTAATTCACCCGCTCCTCTTTTACATACGAGCCGCTGCCCTGAATGCTTTCGATGATCTGCTCGTCGGCGAGCAGCTTCAAAGCCTGCCGCACGGTGACACGGCTAACGTTAAATGCCTCCTGAAGGCTGGATTCCGTCGGCAGCGCGTCTCCGGGTTTTAATTCCCCGGCGTTAATCTTCTCGCGGAACGCATCGGCGATCTGCCGGTACATCGGTTTATTGCCCATTTTGTCGCGCCTTTTTAATACCTTTTTAGGGGAATTATGCCTTCAGTGACTGATTTGTAAATAATACAAATTAAATACAAATATCGTTGTTAGTGAAAATGATCACATAAATGTATTATCCAGTCTGCCACAATCCTCTCCAGACAATAACTTTGGATAGGTGAGGATCTTATGAACCTGACGACTCTGACCGACCCCCGTGCTGTCTGCGTGCAGGCGCAGTTTACCAGCCGTGATGAGGCAATCCGTCAGCTTGCGACGCGGCTGGTAGCGTTGGGCAAAATAGCCGACGCCGATACGTTTCTGGCAGAGGTTTTCCATCGCGAATCGCTTGGCCCGACGGCGCTGGGCGAGGGGCTGGCCGTACCCCATGGTAAATCAGCGGCAGTAAAGGAAGCGGCTTTTGCCGTGGCAACACTGCGCGAGCCGCTGGCCTGGGAAGGCGTGGACGGACCGGAGGAGGTCGAGCTGATTTTTTTGCTCGCCATTCCTCCCGCACAAGCGGGATCAACGCATATTCAGGTGCTGACGGAACTGACGTCCCGCCTGGCGGATGACGATCTCAGGGCGCACGTGATGACGGCGACCAGCGCGGAAGCGGTGCTTGCTGCGCTGGAAACGGCGCCTGAGGCGCAAGAAACCGCCGTCGCAGAGAATGCCCCGACGATCGTCTGCGTTACCGCCTGTCCGGCCGGGATCGCCCATACCTACATGGCAGCGGAATATCTCGAAAAAGCGGGACGTAAGCTCGGCGTCAATGTAGTGGTCGAAAAGCAGGGGGCAAACGGTATTGAGGGGCGCATCACCGCGCAGCATTTGCAGGAGGCAAAAGCGTGTATCTTCGCGGCGGAAGTGGCGATCAAAGAGCGTGAGCGTTTTCAGGGGATCCCCGCCATTTCCGTGCCCGTCGCGGAACCCTTGCGCCATGCGGAAGCGCTCATTGAGCGTGCGCTGGCGCTACAGCCTGTATCCGATGCGCGTCCTGCGCACGTCGACACGGACGCGAAAAAGTCCGTTAAAACCGAACTCAAGCAAGCGCTGCTCAGCGGTATCTCCTTTGCGGTGCCGCTGATCGTCGCTGGCGGCACGGTGCTGGCCGTGTCGGTACTGCTGGCGCAAATCCTGGGCTTGCAGCACCTGTTCGATCAGGAAAACTCGTGGCTGTGGATGTACCGCAAACTGGGCGGTGGGATGCTCGGCATTCTGATGGTCCCTGTTCTGGCGGCCTATACCGCTTACTCGCTGGCGGATAAACCTGCGCTTACGCCGGGCTTTGCGGCGGGCCTTGCCGCCAATATGATCGGCTCCGGCTTTCTGGGGGCCATCGTCGGCGGGCTGATTGCGGGCTACCTGATGCGCTGGGTGAAAAACCACATCCGGCTGAGTAGCCGCTACAACGGCTTTCTGACCTTTTATCTCTATCCGGTGATTGGCGTACTGGGCGCAGGCAGCCTGATGCTGTTTGTGATCGGCGAACCGGTGGCCTGGATCAATAACGCTCTGACCGCCTGGCTTAATGGTCTCTCCGGCGCGAACGCGCTGCTGCTGGGGGCGATCCTGGGCTTTATGTGCTCGTTCGATCTGGGCGGTCCGGTCAACAAAGCCTCTTACGCGTTCTGTCTGGGCGCGATGGCCAACGGCGTATACGGGCCTTATGCGATCTTCGCCTCCGTCAAAATGGTTTCGGCCTTTACCGTGACGGCATCAACGATGCTGGCTCCGAATCTGTTTAAACAGTTCGAAATTGAGACCGGCAAATCCACCTGGCTGCTGGGGCTGGCGGGCATCACCGAAGGGGCAATTCCGATGGCTATCGAGGATCCGTTGCGAGTCATCGGCTCATTTGTTCTGGGGTCAATGGCGACCGGAGCGATTGTCGGAGCGATGGGTATTGGGCTCTCCACCCCGGGCGCGGGCATTTTCTCTCTCTTCTTACTGCATGATGCCGGGCTGGGCGGCGTGATAGCCGCTGCCGGCTGGTTTGGCGCCGCGCTGGTGGGCGCCGCAATCTCTACGCTCATTTTACTGCTCTGGCGACGCCAGGCCGTGAAGAGCGGTACCTACGTGACTGAAGACATACCATCCTAAACACGCACTGACAGGAAACGAAGATGAAAGCTGTATCTCGCGTTCATATCACGCCACATATGCACTGGGACCGGGAGTGGTACTTCACCACCGAAGCGTCACGTATTCTTCTGGTCAATAATATGGAAGAGATCCTCACCCGTCTTGAGCAGGACGCAGAGTATAAATACTACGTTCTCGACGGCCAGACGGCGGTGCTGGAAGATTATTTTGCCGTGAAACCGGAAAACAGGCCACGCGTGAAGGCGCTGGTGGCGGCCGGGAAGCTGATTATCGGGCCGTGGTATACCCAGACGGACACCACCCTTGTCTCCGGCGAGTCGATTGTGCGCAATCTGATGTACGGCATGCGCGACTGTCTGGCCTTTGGCGAGCCGATGAAAATTGGCTATCTGCCGGACTCCTTCGGCATGTCTTCCCAGCTGCCACACATTTACAACGGTTTTGGCATCACGCGCACCATGTTCTGGCGCGGGTGTTCCGAGCGGCACGGTACCGATAAAACCGAATTTCTCTGGCAAAGCCAGGACGGCAGCGAAGTGACGGCACAGGTGCTGCCGCTGGGCTACGCGATTGGTAAGTACTTACCGGAGGATGAAGCCGGACTGCGCAAACGGCTCGACAACTACTTCGAGGTGCTCGAAAAAGCCTCCGTGACGAAAGAAATTTTGCTGCCTAACGGCCATGATCAGATGCCGCTCCAGCAGAACATATTTGCGGTGATGGATAAGCTGCGCAAAATCTACCCGCAGCGTCAGTTTGTGATGAGCCGCTTCGAGGAGGTGTTTGACCATATCGATGCGCACCGAGATGAACTGGCGACGCTGAAAGGGGAATTTATTGACGGTAAATATATGCGGGTGCACCGGACGATCGGCTCCACGAGGATGGACATCAAAATCGCCCACGCCCGGATAGAGAATAAAATCGTCAACGTCCTTGAGCCGCTGGCTACGCTTGCCTGGACGCTGGGCTTTGACTATCACCACGGCTTGCTGGAAAAAATGTGGAAAGAGATCCTCAAGAATCACGCCCACGACAGTATCGGCTGCTGCTGCAGCGATAAAGTGCATCGCGAGGTGATGTCACGCTTTGAGCTGGCGGAAGACATGGCCGATAACCTGACGTGCTTCTATATGCGCAAGATTGTCGACAACATGCCGCAGAGCGAGGAAGACAAACTGGTGATGTTTAACCTCACGCCCTGGCCGCGTGAGGAAGTGATTAACACCACGATACGTCTGCGCGCCAGCCAGTTCCGCCTGTTGGACGAAAAGGGAAATGAAATCCCTTATTATCTCCGCAGCGCGCGTGAGATAGACCCCGGGCTGATTGACCGGCAGATAGTGCATTACGGCAACTACGATCCCTTCATGGAGTTTGACATCCAGCTCAAACAGATCCTGCCATCTATGGGTTACCGCACGCTCTATATCGAGCCGCACGTGGCCGGCAAACTGCAGACGCCAGATAAATCGCCGGAGGCGTTACTGGAAAATGCTTTCTGGGAAGTAACGTTAAACGAGGACGGTACTTTGCGTCTGCTCGATAAAGCGTCCGGGCTTATCTATGACCGCGCGCTGGAAATTGAAGAGAGCTCGGATGATGGCGATGAGTACGACTACTCGCCTTCACGGGAAGAGTGGAGACTCTCTTCCGCGCAGGGCGAACATGAGGTTGAGGTGATCCACGAGGCCTGGCAGAGCAGGGCGGTGATCCGCCATCGAATGGCGGTGCCAGCGGATCTCGCTGAACGTTCTGCGCGTCAGCAGACGGGAACGCTTGAGGCAGAACTCACGGTCACGCTCAGCCATAACAGCCGACGTATCGACGTCAAGGCACGTCTCGGAAATCACGCGGATGACCACCGTGTGCGGGTGCTGATCCCGACACCATTCACCACAGAGACGGTCTTAGCCGATACCCAGTTTGGTTCGCTGACGCGCCCTGTACAGGATGAAGCGATGGCAAACTGGCAGGAGGAGGGATGGAAGGAAGCGCCGCTGCCGGTGTGGAATCTGCTCAACTACGCGGTGCTCCAGGAACGGCGTAACGGGATGGCGCTATTTACCGAAGGGTTGCGCGAATTTGAAGTAACAGGTGAGCGTCAAAACACGTTTGCCCTGACGTTGCTTCGCGGCGTCGGGTTGCTTGGGAAGGAAGACTTACTTCTGCGCCCTGGCAGACCGTCCGGGATCAAAATGCCGGTGCCTGATTCGCAGATGCGGGGCCAGTTAACCTGTCGCTTTAGCCTGTTCAGTTTTAATGGTACGCCCGTCAGTGCTGGCGTTGCGCAGCAGGCGAAGTCGTGGTTAACGCCAGTGCACTGTTATAACAAAATTCCGTGGGATGCGATGAAGCTTAACCGTGCCTCTTTCACCACACCCTGTAGCTATAGCCTGCTAACGCTGGCGCCTAACGGATGTGTACTCAGTGCGCTGAAAAAAGCGGAGGATCGTGACGAGATGATTCTTCGTCTGTACAACCCTTCGGAGACCCGCTCCTGTGACGTGGCTTTGTCTGTGAACCGTGAGGTCCAGGCCTGTTGCGAAACGGACATGAATGAGGTGTGCAAAGCGCAAGGGGAGGAGGGCTCAGCCATTACGGGGTCTTTCAGGCCAGGCCAGTCACGCACCTTCAGCATAAAAATTGAAAGGTAATCTCAAGAACAATATCAAGGCCGCATCCCCTGCGGCCTTTATTTCATCAAATAGTCACCAAAGGGTGTTAATTTTAAGATTAGCGAAGGTGAATGAAATGTAATCTTTTAGGCGGGTAGTAAAGCGAAAGAAAAATACTGTGAAGCGGATAACATTATATGTTTCTCTCCCTGCAAAAAGGTCTTTTTTCACACGCGTTAATAAAAATCACAACTGTTTATATTATCTTCTGGCTTTTATAACCATTAATGCCTTTAAATATACATGTTATTAACAAGGTTTTTACTATCCATGTCACAAAGAAACATCATTAACAGTACCGGCTGTTTTTGATTTAAATCAATGTTTAATCCTTGGAAAAAGGCTCCAAAAGGCGTTAAATTGTTCCCGATCAAAATGGCCGAAAAGTGGTAATTTTGCTATAAATTGATCGCCGTCGAAAAACGTAAATCTGTTCGAATAAAAACCTGTTTATTGTAAGGGTTTTGCAGCGTATTATATTTACGGGATCAATTTGGTTTTTTCTTAACGTATTTGTAACCTTTCATCATTGCTTTTTCCTCCTGTAGAGAATAAGCAACGAAGAAGGGAAGCAGATAACTTTGTATTGGGGCATGCGTGTGGATCCTTATCTAACGGGGTTCACTCTCGGAGTCTTCATGCGATGAGCAAGGAGTCATAATGTTAGACGTAGTCGAACTGTCGCGCTTACAGTTTGCCTTGACCGCGATGTACCACTTCCTTTTTGTGCCGCTGACGCTCGGTATGGCGTTCCTGCTGGCCATCATGGAAACGGTTTACGTCCTCTCCGGCAAACAGATTTATAAAGATATGACCAAGTTCTGGGGCAAGTTGTTTGGTATCAACTTTGCGCTGGGCGTGGCAACCGGTCTGACCATGGAGTTCCAGTTCGGGACAAACTGGTCTTACTATTCCCACTATGTAGGGGATATTTTCGGTGCGCCGCTGGCCATTGAAGGTCTGATGGCCTTCTTCCTCGAATCCACCTTTGTAGGTCTGTTCTTCTTCGGTTGGGACCGTCTGGGTAAAGTCCAGCATATGGCGGTAACCTGGCTGGTGGCATTAGGCTCCAACTTGTCCGCACTGTGGATCCTGGTGGCGAACGGCTGGATGCAAAACCCAATCGCATCTGATTTCAACTTCGAAACCATGCGTATGGAGATGGTCAGCTTCGCTGAGCTAGTCCTGAACCCGGTTGCCCAGGTTAAATTCGTGCACACCGTGGCGTCTGGCTATGTGTGCGGCGCGATGTTCGTGCTGGGCATCAGCTCCTACTATATGCTGCGCGGCCGTGACTTCGCGTTCGCCAAGCGTTCTTTCGCTATCGCAGCAAGCTTCGGTATGGCCGCGATTCTGTCCGTTATTGTTCTGGGTGATGAATCCGGTTACGAAATGGGTGACGTGCAGAAAACCAAACTCGCCGCAATTGAAGCTGAATGGGAAACCCAGCCGGCACCGGCAGCGTTTACCCTGTTCGGCGTGCCTGACCAGGACGCGCAGGAAAACCGCTTCGCCATTCAAATTCCTTACGCTCTGGGTATTATCGCCACGCGCTCCGTCGACAAACAGGTGACTGGCCTGAAAGATCTGATGGTGCAGCATGAAGAGCGTATCCGTAACGGGATGAAAGCCTACTCGCTGCTGGAACAGCTGCGCGCCGGCTCTACCGACCAGGCCGTTCGCGATCAATTTAACGACGTGAAGAAAGACCTCGGTTACGGTCTGCTGCTGAAACGCTATACCCCGAACGTCTCCGACGCGACGGAAGCGCAGATTCAGATGGCAACCAAAGACTCTATTCCACGCGTTGCGCCGCTGTACTTCGCGTTCCGCATCATGGTGGGTTGCGGCATTATCATGCTGCTGATCATCGCGGCCTCGTTCTGGTCAGTCATTCGTAACCGTATCGGTGAGAAAAAATGGCTGCTGCGCACCGCGCTGTACGGTATCCCACTGCCATGGATTGCTATCGAGTCCGGCTGGTTTGTTGCGGAATATGGCCGTCAGCCATGGGCGATCGGTGAGGTGCTGCCAACAGCGGTAGCGAACTCCTCCCTGACTGCAGGCGACCTGATCTTCTCCATGCTGCTGATTTGCGGTCTGTACACCCTGTTCCTGGTGGCTGAACTGTTCCTGATGTTCAAGTTCGCGCGCCTTGGCCCAAGCAGCCTGAAAACCGGTCGCTACCACTACGAGCAGTCTGTTACGACTACTCAGCCGGCACGCTAAGACAGGAGTCATCAAATGATCGATTATGAAGTATTGCGTTTTATCTGGTGGCTGTTGATCGGCGTTCTGCTGATTGGTTTTGCGGTCACCGATGGTTTCGATATGGGGGTGGGCATGCTCACCCGTTTCCTCGGTCGTAATGACACCGAGCGTCGAATCATGATCAACTCCATCGCCCCGCACTGGGACGGTAACCAGGTGTGGCTGATCACCGCAGGCGGCGCGCTGTTCGCTGCCTGGCCGATGGTTTACGCGGCTGCGTTCTCCGGCTTCTATGTGGCGATGATTCTGGTGCTGGCCTCTTTATTCTTCCGTCCGGTAGGTTTTGACTACCGCTCCAAGATTGAAGACACCCGCTGGCGTAACATGTGGGACTGGGGCATCTTCATTGGTAGCTTCGTTCCACCGCTGGTCATTGGTGTGGCGTTCGGTAACCTGTTACGGGGCGTACCGTTCCACGTCGACGAATATATGCGTCTGTTCTACACCGGTAACTTCTTCCAGCTGCTGAATCCGTTTGGTCTGCTGGCGGGCGTGGTGAGCGTGGCGATGATCGTCACCCAGGGCGCAACCTATCTCCAGATGCGTACCGTGGGTGAACTGCACCTGCGTTCCCGTGCGACCGCTCAGGTGGCGGCGCTGGTGACGCTGGTCTGCTTCGCGCTGGCAGGCGTGTGGGTCGTGTACGGTATTGATGGCTACGTGGTGACCTCCGCCATTAACCATACCGCACCGTCTAACCCGTTGACCAAAGAGGTGGCGCGTCAGGCTGGCGCATGGCTGGTGAACTTCAACAATATGCCTGCGCTGTGGGCTATCCCTGCTCTGGGTGTGCTGCTGCCACTGCTGACAGTGTTAATGTCTCGTCTGGAGAAAGGCGCTATGGCGTTCGTGTTCTCTTCCCTGACGCTGGCGTGCATTATCCTGACGGCAGGTATTGCTATGTTCCCATTCGTGATGCCATCCAGCACCATGATGAATGCTAGCCTGACCATGTGGGATGCAACGTCCAGCCAGTTGACGTTGAACCTGATGACGTACGTTGCTTGCGTGTTCGTGCCGATTATCCTGCTCTACACCGCCTGGTGTTACTGGAAAATGTTCGGTCGCATCACTAAAGAACATATCGAAAGCAACACCCACTCTATGTATTAAGTAAGGAGCTGAATATGTGGTATTTCGCATGGATTTTAGGGACGCTTCTTGCCTGTGCATTTGGTGTCATCACTGCCCTGGCGCTTGAGCATGTAGAAGCGTCTAAAGCAGGTGAAGATAAGCACTAATGAATATTATCGCAACGTTATATGCGGTAATGGACAAGCGCCCCCTGCGGGCGCTTTCCCTCATTATGGCATTACTGCTGGCGGGCTGTATCTTCTGGGACCCGTCGCGCTTCGCGGCTAAAACCAGCGAGCTTGAGATCTGGCACGGCTTCCTGATTATGTGGGCGGTGTGTGCAGGTGTGATTCACGGTGTCGGCTTTCATCCGAAAGCGCTTCACTGGCAGGGCATCTTCTGCCCGCTGATTGCCGATCTGGTTCTTCTCGCCGGTTTGATTTTCTTCTTCTTCTGAATAAGAAATGTCCGTTAATGATATGGGCTTACCCGAGCCCATAAAAATTTACTCTCCGTTTACTTTCCCCCATTCCAAACCATCATTCCCGCGCGTATAGTAGCGAAGTTTGAAAGCTCCAACTTTTCTTGTATTACCGGGATGTAAAGTGAATACAACGCTGTTTCGATGGCCGGTACGTGTCTATTACGAAGATACCGATGCCGGTGGTGTGGTCTACCACGCCAGCTACGTTGCTTTTTATGAACGGGCACGCACAGAGATGCTGCGCCATCATCACTTTAGTCAACAGGTGCTGTTGGCTGAGCGAGTTGCCTTCGTGGTACGCAAGATGACGCTTGAGTATTTTGCGCCTGCCAGACTCGACGATATGCTCGAAGTCCAAACAGAAATTACATCAATGCGCGGAACTTCACTGGTTTTCACGCAGCGGATAGTCAATGCAGAGAACACGGTACTGAACTCAGCTGAAGTCCTGATTGTCTGTGTTGATCCAACCATAATGAAGCCTCGTGCGCTTCCTAAGTCTATTGTCGCGGAGTTTAAGCAGTGACTGACATGAATATCCTTGATTTGTTCCTGAAGGCAAGCCTTCTGGTTAAACTTATCATGTTGATTTTGATTGGTTTTTCAATCGCATCCTGGGCCATCATCATCCAGAGAACGCGTATCCTCAATGCCGCTGGCCGCGAAGCCGAAGCGTTTGAAGATAAGTTCTGGTCGGGTATAGAGCTTTCTCGTCTCTATCAGGAAAGCCAGGGACGCCGTGATAACCTTTCAGGCTCCGAACAAATTTTTTATAGTGGTTTCAAAGAGTTCGCTCGCTTACACCGTGCTAACAACCATGCGCCGGAAGCCGTGGTAGAAGGTGCGTCGCGTGCGATGCGCATCTCCATGAATCGCGAACTGGAAAATCTTGAAACGCATATTCCTTTCCTCGGTACCGTTGGCTCCATCAGCCCGTATATCGGCCTGTTTGGTACGGTGTGGGGGATCATGCACGCCTTTATCGCCCTGGGGGCGGTGAAGCAGGCAACCTTGCAGATGGTGGCACCGGGTATCGCAGAAGCACTGATCGCGACCGCAATCGGTCTGTTCGCGGCAATTCCGGCGGTAATGGCGTACAACCGTCTGAACCAGCGCGTGAATAAACTGGAACTGAACTACGACAACTTTATGGAAGAGTTCACCGCGATTCTGCATCGTCAGGCGTTTACCAGCACCGAGAGCAACAAGGGGTAAACCATGGCCAGATCGCGTGGACGAGGTCGTCGCGAGCTCAAGTCCGAAATCAATATCGTTCCGTTACTGGACGTGCTGCTGGTGCTGCTGCTGATCTTTATGGCGACAGCGCCCATCATCACCCAGAGCGTGGAAGTGGATCTGCCGGATGCGACAGAATCACAGGCGGTAAGCACCAATGACGATCCTCCGGTCATCATTGAGGTTTCCGGCGTAGGGCAGTACAGCGTGGTGGTAGAGAAAGATCGTATGGATCAGCTTCCGCCCGAGCAGGTTATTGCTGAAGCGCAACGACGCCTGGAGTCAAATCCGAAGACGGTCTTCTTAATCGGTGGTGCGAAAGACGTACCATATGATGAAATTATCAAAGCGCTGAACTTGCTACATAGCGCGGGCGTTAAGTCAGTTGGCTTAATGACTCAGCCTATTTGATCATCTGCGTAGTTTTTGGGAACCGATAGTGTCAAAGGCAACCGAACAGAACGACAAGCTTAAGCGAGCGATAATCGTCTCCGCAGTGCTGCACGTGATTCTTTTTGCAGCGCTGATCTGGAGTTCGTTCGATGAGCACCTTGATGCATCAGGCGGCGGTGGGGGCTCGTCCATCGACGCCGTCATGGTGGATCCCGGTGCGGTAGTGCAGAACTATAATCGTCAGCAACAGCAGCAGGCGAGCGCAAAACGCGCTGAAGAGCAGCGTGAAAAACAGGCGCAACAGCAGGCGGAAGAGCTGCGTGAAAAGCAGGCCGCCGAGCAGGAGCGTCTGAAGCAGCTTGAGAAAGAGCGTTTGCAGGCGCAGGAAGCCGCGAAAGAGCAGGCGGAGCAGCAGAAACAGGCTGAAGCCGCAGCGAAGAAAGCGCAGGAACAGCAGAAGCAAGCGGAAGAGGCGGCAGCCAAGGCCGCAGCAGATGCGAAGGCGCAGGCAGATGCTCAGGCTAAGTTAGCCGCAGAAGCGGCGAAGAAAGCGGCTGCTGATGCTCAGCAGAAAGCGGAAGCCGAGGCGGCGAAGAAAGCGGCTGCTGATGCGAAGAAGAAAGCAGAAGCGGAAGCGGCGAAAAAGGCTGCTGCCGACGCACAGAAGAAAGCCGAAGCGGAAGCCGCTAAAAAAGCTGCGCAGGAAGCCGAGAAGAAAGCGGCTGCTGATGCTGCGAAAAAAGCGGCCGCCGCTGAGAAAGCTGCGGCAGAAAAAGCCGCCGCTGCGGAAAAAGCCGCTGCTGATAAAAAAGCAGCCGCTGATAAAAAAGCAGCCGCTGAGAAAGCCGCTGCCGATAAGAAAGCCGCTGCGGAAAAAGCTGCGGCTAAAAAGGCTGCTGCCGCTGAAAAAGCAGCCGCTGCTGCCGGTGTTGATGACCTGCTTGGCGACCTGAGTTCCGGTAAGAATGCACCGAAAACGGGCGGTGGGGCGAAAGGAAATGGACAGCCGTCAAAAGACAGCGGTACCTCCGGAGCCAACGGTGGGGCAACAGGTGCAGATATCAGTGCTTATGCCAAACAGATCCAGGTTGCGATTCAGAGCCGACTCTTTGATGCAGGCCTGTATCAGGGCAAGCAATGCGTACTGCACATCAATCTTGCGCCAGACGGCAGGTTGAAAAGCGTGACGTCTGAAGGGGGCGATCCTGCGCTCTGTCAGGCTGCGCTGGCCGCAGCCAGATCGGCGAACATTCCTAAACCGCCTAGCGAGGCTGTTTATGAAAGGATAAAAGATGCCAAACTGGACTTTAAGCTGTAATCAACTCTTCTAACGGAAGTATGAAAAACAGTCTATGGTCGTAAACAGGATAAGTAGTTTTGTCTATTTGGGTTTGTTAACATTCTGCTAAATTATCGTGGGTAAGGTTACCCAGATAAGGGAGATATGATGAAGCAGGCATTACGTGTAGCAGTTAGTTTTTTAATGCTGTGGGCAGCTGTACTGCACGCAGAAGTACGTATCGAGATCACCCAGGGGGTGGACTCGGCGCGTCCGATTGGTGTCGTTCCGTTCCAGTGGGCAGGCCCGGGCGCTGCGCCTGAAGATATTGGCGGCATTGTTGCAGCTGACCTGCGTAACAGCGGTAAATTTAACCCATTAGATCGTTCCCGCCTGCCTCAGCAGCCGGGTACTGCGCAGGACGTTCAGCCTGCTGCATGGTCTGCGCTGGGTATTGATGCGGTAGTTGTCGGTCAGGTTACGCCTGCACCAGACGGCGGCTATAACGTTGCGTATCAGCTGGTTGATACCGGCGGTGCGCCGGGTACCGTTCTGGCTCAGAACACGTATAAAGTGAACAAGCAGTGGCTGCGCTACGCTGGCCATACGGCGAGTGACGAAGTGTTCGAGAAGCTGACCGGTATTAAAGGTGCGTTCCGTACCCGTATCGCGTACGTGGTACAGACCAACGGCGGCCAGTTCCCTTATGAGCTGCGCGTCTCTGACTACGATGGTTACAACCAGTTCACCGTACACCGTTCACCGCAGCCGCTGATGTCTCCGGCATGGTCTCCGGACGGCTCAAAGCTGGCGTATGTGACCTTCGAAAGCGGCCGCTCCGCGCTGGTCATCCAGACGCTCTCTAACGGTGCTGTTCGTCAGGTTGCGTCATTCCCACGTCACAACGGTGCACCTGCGTTCTCTCCGGACGGTACCAAACTGGCGTTTGCCCTGTCTAAAACCGGTAGCCTGAACCTGTACGTAATGGATATTGGTTCTGGTCAGATCCGTCAGGTCACGGATGGTCGTAGCAATAACACTGAACCAACCTGGTTCCCGGACAGCCAGAATCTGGCCTTTACGTCCGACCAGGCAGGTCGTCCACAAGTTTATAAAGTGAATATCAACGGCGGAGCAGCGCAGCGTATTACCTGGGAAGGTTCTCAGAACCAGGATGCTGACGTCAGTGCCGATGGTAAAACAATGGTAATGGTCAGCACTGCGGGTGGTCAGCAGCACATTGCCAAACAAGATCTGGTAACGGGAGGCGTACAAATACTGTCGTCAACGTTCCTGGATGAAACGCCAAGTCTGGCACCTAACGGCACCATGGTAATCTACAGCTCTTCTCAGGGGATGGGATCCGTGCTGAATCTGGTTTCTACAGATGGGCGTTTCAAAGCGCGTCTTCCGGCAACTGATGGACAGGTAAAATCACCTGCCTGGTCGCCGTATCTGTAATAATAATTAATTGATTACTAAAGGAATCTTAGAAATGCAACTGAACAAAGTGCTGAAGGGGCTGATGATCGCTCTGCCTGTTATGGCAATCGCAGCGTGTTCTTCTAACAAGAACGCAAGCAATGACCAGAGCGGCGAAGGCATGATGGGTGCCGGCACCGGTATGGACGCTAACGGCAATGGCAATATGTCTTCTGAAGAGCAAGCGCGTCTTCAGATGCAGCAGTTACAGCAGAACAACATCGTTTACTTCGATCTGGATAAATACGACATCCGTTCTGACTTCGCTGCGATGCTGGATGCGCACGCAAACTTCCTGCGTAGCAACCCGTCTTACAAAGTCACCGTAGAAGGTCACGCGGACGAACGTGGTACTCCGGAGTACAACATCTCCCTGGGTGAACGTCGTGCAAACGCTGTTAAAATGTATTTGCAGGGTAAAGGCGTTTCTGCTGACCAGATCTCCATCGTTTCTTACGGTAAAGAAAAACCAGCAGTACTGGGTCACGACGAAGCGGCTTACTCCAAAAACCGTCGTGCCGTACTCGTTTACTAAGAGAATTGCATGAGCAGTAACTTCAGACATCATCTGATGAGTCTGTCGTTACTGGTTGGAATAGCGGCCCCCTGGGCCGCTTTTGCTCAGGCACCAATCAGTAGTGTCGGCTCAGGCTCGGTAGAAGACCGGGTCACTCAACTCGAGCGTATCTCTAACGCTCACAGCCAGCTTTTAACTCAACTCCAGCAGCAGCTTTCCGATAACCAGAATGATATTGATTCCCTTCGTGGTCAGATTCAGGAGAGCCAGTATCAGCTTAATCAGGTTGTGGAGCGCCAGAAGCAAATTTTGTTGCAGATGGATAGCCTGAACAGTGGCGGAGCAGCAGCACAGCCAGCAGCAGGCGATCAAAGCGGTGCGGCGACGCCTGCACCTGCGGCAGATGCCTCCCCGTCGTCAGGTGCGCCTGTACAGAGCGGTGACGCGAATACGGACTATAACGCGGCCATTGCCCTAGTACAGGACAAATCGCGCCAGGACGATGCTATCGTTGCGTTTCAGAACTTCGTTAAGAAGTACCCTGATTCTACTTATCAGCCAAATGCGAACTACTGGCTAGGTCAGTTGAATTACAACAAGGGTAAAAAGGATGATGCGGCGTTTTATTTTGCCTCTGTGGTGAAAAATTACCCGAAATCACCGAAAGCGCCGGATGCGATGTATAAAGTCGGCGTGATCATGCAGGACAAAGGCGACACTGCAAAAGCCAAAGCGGTTTATCAGCAGGTGGTTGCGAAATTCCCGGGTACAGACGGCGCCAAACAAGCGCAAAAACGTTTGAGTTCGATGGGTTGATTATCGCATGACCAGAAATCGCGTTATTTCTGGTCGTGCAGCATGATTCCTAAGCAGTTAAGTGATCTTCATCGAAATTTTTGTTGCGCAGAATTCTTAAATCAGTAATATATGCCGCCGTTGCCACGGGATATCAAACAACGTGAAAGCAGCGCAAAAGTGGGTCGTTAGCTCAGTTGGTAGAGCAGTTGACTTTTAATCAATTGGTCGCAGGTTCGAATCCTGCACGACCCACCACTTAAAGCAGTTCCGGCAGTACAGAGTGGGTGATTAGCTCAGTTGGTAGAGCATCTCCTTTACACGGAGGGGGTCGGCGGTTCGAGCCCGTCATCACCCACCACTCGGGTCGTTAGCTCAGTTGGTAGAGCAGTTGACTTTTAATCAATTGGTCGCAGGTTCGAATCCTGCACGACCCACCAATTTTATTGGTTCCGAGTGATAATTCAGGCAACACCCGAATGGGTCGTTAGCTCAGTTGGTAGAGCAGTTGACTTTTAATCAATTGGTCGCAGGTTCGAATCCTGCACGACCCACCAGCCTGAATAGATTTGAAGTACATCCCGCAAGGGGTCGTTAGCTCAGTTGGTAGAGCAGTTGACTTTTAATCAATTGGTCGCAGGTTCGAATCCTGCACGACCCACCAGTGTAGAAAGGCGCCCTAAAGGCGCCTTTTTGCTATCTGTCGTTCGCCAGTGCCTTGTAGGTCGGGTAAGGCGAAGCCACCAGCCGACAAATGCTACCGGCATCAATTCCCGATGACATTCCCCCTCAAATTCGCTATCTTGTTTAGTATATAAAACACCATTGCCTTATTTTTGTTATCTCATGCAAAACAAAGGCAATATTGTTAAGCCAGTAAAACGAGAAGCCATAATGAGTGTGATGTTTGATCCCGAAACCGCAATCTATCCCTTCCCGCCGAAGCCAGCTCCGCTAAGCCGGGATGAGAAGCAGTTCTATCGTGAAAAAATCAAGCGCCTCCTTAAAGAGCGTGATGCGGTGATGGTGGCGCATTACTACACCGACCCGGAAATTCAGCAGCTGGCGGAAGAGACGGGTGGCTGTATCTCAGACTCCCTGGAGATGGCGCGTTTCGGTGCTAAGCATTCAGCCTCCACGCTGCTGGTCGCGGGGGTTCGTTTTATGGGTGAAACGGCAAAAATCCTCAACCCGGAAAAAACGATTCTGATGCCTACGCTGAATGCCGAATGTTCTCTTGACCTCGGTTGCCCGATTGATGAGTTCACCGCCTTCTGTGATGCCCACCCTGACCGTACCGTGGTGGTCTATGCCAATACGTCTGCGGCGGTGAAAGCCCGGGCAGACTGGGTAGTAACGTCCAGTATCGCCGTTGAGCTGATTGAACATCTGGACAGCCTGGGGGAGAAAATCATCTGGGCGCCCGATCGTCACCTGGGAAACTACGTACAAAAACAGACCGGTGCGGATGTACTGTGCTGGCAGGGCGCCTGTATCGTTCACGACGAGTTTAAGACCCAGGCACTGACCCGGATGAAACGCTTATACCCGCAGGCCGCAATTCTGGTGCATCCGGAGTCGCCGCAGTCGATTGTTGAGATGGCGGACGCCGTCGGCTCAACCAGCCAGTTGATAAACGCGGCAAAAACCCTGCCGCACAAGCAGCTCATCGTGGCGACCGATCGCGGTATCTTCTATAAAATGCAGCAGGCCGTACCAGAAAAAGAGCTGCTCGAAGCGCCAACCGCCGGAGAAGGGGCGACCTGTCGAAGCTGCGCGCACTGCCCGTGGATGGCGATGAATGGACTTAAGGCGATAGCGGAGGGGCTGGAGATCGGGGGCGCAGCGCATGAGATCCACGTAGACGCCGCCCTGCGCGAAGGCGCGTTAATTCCGCTTAACCGTATGCTGGATTTTGCGGCTACACTACGTACTTAACTTATTACGCCCCGGAGAAAAAATGGATTTTTTTAGCACACAGAACATCCTGGTTCATATCCCGATTGGTGCGGGCGGCTATGACCTGTCGTGGATTGAAGCGGTAGGTACGCTGGCCGGTTTACTCTGTATCTGGCTGGCCAGCCTTGAGAAGATCAGTAACTATGCGTTCGGGCTGATAAACGTCACGCTGTTTGCGATCATCTTCTTCCAGATCCAGCTCTACGCCAGCTTGCTTCTGCAGCTGTTCTTCTTCGCGGCCAATATCTATGGCTGGTACGCCTGGTCGCGGCAAAACAGTCAGCAGGAGGCGGAGCTGCAAATCCGCTGGCTGCCGTTGCCAAAAGCCATTGCCTGGCTCGCGGCCTGCGTGGTGGCAATCGGCTTTATGACCGTCTTTATTGACCCGGTATTTGCCTTCCTGACGCGCGTGGCGGTCTCGGTCATGTCGGGTCTGGGATTAAACGTGACGATGCCTGAGCTTCAGCCTGATGCCTTCCCGTTCTGGGATTCCTGCATGATGGTGCTTTCGATTGCCGCAATGATCCTGATGACCCGTAAATACGTTGAAAACTGGCTGCTGTGGGTGGTCATCAACGTGATTAGCGTGGTGATTTTTGCCCGTCAGGGCGTTTATGCCATGTCGTTGGAGTATATGCTGCTGACCGTCATTGCCCTGAACGGTAGCCGCATGTGGATCAACAGCGCGCGTGAGCGTGGCTCTCGCGCGCTTTCCCGCTAATGGTGATGCTCGTGTGAGTGGCCGGACTGCGCCTCGTTCAGGTGACAGTCTGGCCCGTTACAAGGCTGATACTCCATCTGGATGGTGGAGTGCGCAATTTCGTAGTGATGCTCAAGGAAGTGCCGAATACGTTCAAGCAACGCATCGTGATCGTGGGGCGGAATAACCTGAACGTGCAGCGTCATAAGCGGTTTCTCACCCACCAGCCAGACGTGAACGTGGTGAACGTTACGGACTTCAGGAATGGAACGACACAGATTGCGTTTTAGCTCGCCAATATCCAGCGACGTGGGAGCGCCTTCCAGCAGTTCATTCACGCTCTCTTTCAACAGCCGCCAGGCACTGCGTAATACAAGGCACGATACCAGCACGGAAAGAATCGGGTCGATGGGGGTCCAGCCCGTACCCATAATGATCAGCGCGGCGACGATGGCACCTACGGAACCCAGCAGATCGCCCAGCACGTGAAGCGCCGCGGCCCGTACGTTCAGATTTTTTTCGCTGCTGCCGCGGTGCAATATCCAGAATGCCAGAATATTGGCGACCAACCCGGCAATAGCAATCACCATCATCGTCGTTCCGGCTACCGGTTGTGGATGACGAAAGCGCTGAAACGCCTCCCAGACGATAAGAATGGTAATAACCACCAGTGCAATCGCATTCACGAACGCAGCAAGTGTGGTCAGTCTGAGCCAGCCAAAGGTGTGGCGGGCATTGGGAGGGCGACGGGCAAACTGCACGGCCAGCAGAGCAAACAGGAGCGCGGCAGCGTCGGTCAGCATATGCCCGGCATCGGCCAGCAGCGCCAGCGATCCGGAGATCAGTCCGCCTGTCACCTCAATAATCATAAAGGTGGCAGTGACGCCAAAAGCCAGCAGAAGCCGTTTGGCATTTTCATCGCCAGTGGAGTGGGAATGGGAGTGGGAGTGCGCCATGGTATCGTTCCTGATTTATTATTATTTTTAGTGTAGCGTTTTTAAGAGCTTAAATAAAAAAGGAGAGCATTCGCTCTCCCTCTTTTACCTTACGGAAGGTTACTGGGTAGTACCGTCCGTTTTGGTATTGGCATCGCTGCCCACTTTGTCATTCGGGTCCGGGCATTTCCCGTCTTTACACATTGAGTTTTTGTGAACTTCGTCAGTGCTCATACCGTCATGGTTCATCGTGCCGGTATTCGTACCGCCGGTGTTGGTATTGCCCGTGTTGATATTACTGTTATCAACATTATTTGGCGCGATATTCTGTTTTGCATCCGGCGCAACCTGGCCCGCTTCGGCAGCGGCATTCGCGTCGCCGTTGCTGCCGGAGGAGCCTGTATCGGCTGCCAGTACGCTACCGCTTGCCAGGGTAAGGGTTGCCGTCAGGAAAAGCGTAGTCAGTTTCGTCATTTTCATCATGGTGCTCCTGTTCTTATCGTTACGCTGGATAACATTCTCCAACAGTGCATCTTGTTCAGTGGCGAAAGATCCCAGATTCCTGAATTATGTCAGGATGGAATCGCGTATAAGTATTTAAAAACAGTCGTTACAAGTAAAAAGCTTAGGCGAGATCTCATTTTTCGCTATTTTGTTGCGTATTTTAGGCGAATTCCAGGAATTATCTGCGCGAAGTGTAAAAGCCCGTTTACACTTCGTGACCGACAAGTTAGATTGAAAGCATTGCTTTCATTACTAAAGATATGGCAGAGCCGGAAAGAAGATGAATTATCAGAACGACGATTTACGCATTAAAGAGATCAATGAGTTATTACCTCCCGTAGCGCTCCTTGAAAAATTCCCCGCCACCGAAAATGCCGCCAACACGGTGTCTCATGCCCGCAAGGCGATCCACAAGATCCTGAAAGGTAGCGACGATCGTCTTCTGGTGGTCATCGGACCGTGCTCCATTCACGATCCTGCTGCGGCCAAAGAGTACGCGTCACGTCTGCTCACCCTGCGCGAAGAGCTGAAGGGCGAACTGGAAATTGTGATGCGCGTTTATTTCGAAAAACCGCGTACCACCGTGGGCTGGAAAGGGTTGATCAACGATCCGCACATGGACAACAGTTTCCAGATCAACGACGGCCTGCGTATTGCGCGTAAGCTGCTGCTGGAGATTAACGACAGCGGGCTGCCTGCTGCCGGAGAATTCCTCGATATGATCACCCCGCAGTATCTGGCTGACCTGATGAGCTGGGGCGCTATTGGTGCGCGTACGACTGAATCGCAGGTTCACCGTGAGCTGGCGTCTGGCCTGTCATGCCCGGTGGGTTTCAAAAACGGCACTGATGGCACCATCAAAGTCGCTATTGATGCCATCAATGCGGCTGGCGCGCCGCACTGCTTCCTGTCGGTGACTAAGTGGGGCCACTCGGCTATCGTGAATACCAGCGGTAATGGCGATTGCCATATCATTCTGCGCGGCGGTAAAGAGCCTAACTACAGCGCAAAACACGTGGCGGAAGTGAAGGCGGGTCTGGAGAAAGCGGGACTGGCGCCGCAGATCATGATCGATTTCAGCCATGCGAACTCAAGCAAACAGTTCAAAAAGCAGATGGAAGTTGGTGCAGACGTTTGTCAGCAAATCGCCAACGGTGAACGCGCAGTGATTGGGGTGATGATTGAGAGCCATCTGGTGGAAGGCAATCAGAACCTGGAGGGCAGCGAGCCGCTGGTCTACGGTAAGAGCGTGACGGATGCCTGCATTGGCTGGGATGATACCGATGCGATCCTGCGTCAGCTGGCGGATGCGGTAAAAGCGCGTCGCGGTTAAGTTTATCGCGGGCAATAAAAAAGCGTGGATTGCTCCACGCTTTTTTTATGTCCGGCGATAATTACTTCGCTTTACCCTGGTTCGCCACGGCCGCCGCTTTTGCAGCGATTTCGTCGGCGTTACCCAGGTAGTAATGTTTAACTGGCTTGAAGTTTTCGTCGAACTCGTACACCAGCGGCACGCCGGTAGGGATGTTCAGCTCGAGGATTTCATCTTCACCCATGTTGTCCAGGTATTTCACCAGCGCACGCAGGGAGTTACCGTGAGCAGCGATAATGACACGCTCGCCGCTTTTCAGGCGTGGCAGAATGGTTTCGTTCCAGTAAGGCACAACGCGGTCGATGGTCAGCGCCAGGCTTTCGGTCTGCGGCAGTTCAGCTTCAGTCAGCTTCGCGTAACGCGGATCGTGGCCCGGGTAGCGCTCGTCATCTTTGCTCAGCTCTGGAGGCGTGACCGCAAAACCACGACGCCACTGCTTAACCTGCTCGTCACCGTATTTTTCTGCGGTTTCTGCTTTGTTCAGACCTTGCAGCGCACCGTAGTGACGCTCGTTCAGTTTCCAGGATTTCTCAACCGGCAGCCAGGCCTGATCCAGCTCGTCCAGAATGTTCCACAGGGTATGGATGGCACGTTTCAGCACAGAGGTGTAAGCAAAGTCAAAGGTGAAGCCTTCTTCTTTCAGCAGTTTACCTGCCGCTTTTGCTTCGCTCACGCCTTTCTCGGACAGATCAACGTCATACCAACCGGTGAAGCGGTTTTCGTTGTTCCACTGGCTTTCGCCGTGGCGCACCAGGACAAGCTTAGTATTAGCCATTTCTTACTCCTCAAGCATTTTGAATGATAACAATTCTCATTATATTGCCGTGACTGTGCCAGCAGCAACGCTTAACCCTAACCATAGCGAAAATAGTTCGAGAGTGTAAGATGCATGTGAATCCAGGGTTATGATTTTGTCTGCGATCGCCGCTATTTTCAGCAAGCTGAGCGGAAAAAAGCCCTCGCGGTGAGGGCCAGGCTTTTTGCCGGATGGCGCTTCGCTTATCCGGCCTACATTCGTAGGCCCGTGCACGCGTAGCGCCGCCGGACATTATGCGCGCGGAATGAAATGATACTCTGTGACGCTTACGTACTCTTCACCCGGACGCAGCACACAGTCAGGCTGCGGCCATTCAGGATGGTTAGGACTGTCCGGCAGGAACTCGCTCTCCAGCGCCAGACCTTGCCAGGCGGCGTAGTCGTTATGTTCACGCGCCGTGGTCCCCTCCAGGTAGTTACCGGAGTAGAACTGCAGGGCAGGGGCGGTGGTGTAGACCGTCATCTGTAACTTCTCATCCGCAGACCAGACCTGTGCGGCAGGTTGAGAAAGATCGCCTTTCGCCTGCAACAGGAAAGCGTGGTCGTAGCCTTTCACCTTGCGCTGATCGTCATCACTCAGGAAATCCTGGGCGATGGTTTTCGGCTGACGGAAATCAAAGCTATTACCGCTTACCGGTTTCAGCCCCTGATAAGGGATACCCATCTCATCGACCGGCAGATACGCGTCCGCCAGGATCTGGAGTTTGTGGCTGCGGACATCGGTCTGATTGCCGTCAAGGTTGAAATAGGCGTGGTTAGTCAGGTTGACCGGGCACGGCTTGTCGACGGTCGCGCGGTACTCAATGGCGATACGATTATTTTCGGTCAGGGTAAAGCGTGCGGTTGCGGTGAGATTGCCCGGGAAGCCCTGGTCTCCGTCGAGGGAGTCCAGAGAGAACCAGACCTCACCGTCATTTTGCTGCACAATCTTCCAGCGACGTTTATCAAACCCTTCCGGGCCGCCGTGCAGCTGATTTTCACCCTGGCTGGCAAGCAGGGAATAGGTTACGCCGTCCAGCGTAAACCGGCTTCTGGCGATGCGGTTGGCGTAACGGCCTATGGATGCGCCCAGAAAAGCGGTCTGCTCGATATACTGCTCGGGCGATGCGCAGCCGAGCAGGGTTTCGCGCACGCTGCCGTCAGGCATTGGTACGCGGGCAGAAAGTAACGTTGCGCCCCAGTCCATCAGCGTAACCACCATCCCGGCGCTGTTGCGCAGGGTCAACAGGCGATACGGCAGACCATCCGGTGCGAGAGTAGGTGTTTCGTTTAGCACTGTCCGGCTCCTTGTGATGCTTTGCAGACATAGAAAGTTTCTTTGATGCCCGTTTTGGCTTCGTACTGTTTAGCCACCGCGTCCTGAATGGCAGGGACCAGCTCTTCCGGCACCAGGGCGACGACACAGCCGCCAAATCCCCCCCCGGTCATACGCACGCCGCCTTTGTCGCCAATCGTGGCTTTCACAATTTCAACCAGGGTGTCGATTTGTGGCACGGTGATTTCGAAATCGTCGCGCATGGAGGCATGCGATTCGGCCATCAGCTCGCCCATCCGTTTCAGGTCACCTTTCGCCAGCGCGGAGGCGGCTTCTACGGTACGGGCATTTTCCGTCAGCACGTGACGCACGCGCTTAGTGACAACCGGATCCAGTTCGTGGGCAACCTTGTTAAATTCGTCAAGTGAGACATCACGCAGGGCTGGCTGCTGGAAGAAGCGCGCGCCGGTTTCACACTGCTCGCGGCGGGTGTTGTACTCGCTCCCCACCAGGGTGCGTTTGAAGTTGCTGTTGATGATCACCACAGCCGCACCTTTTGGCAGTGGAACCGCTTTGGTCCCGAGGGAGCGGCAGTCAATCAGCAAAGCATGTTCTTTCTTGCCCAGCGCGGAAATCAGCTGATCCATAATGCCGCAGTTGCAGCCCACGAACTGGTTTTCCGCTTCCTGACCGTTGAGGGCGATCTGCGCCCCGTCCAGCGGCAGATGATAAAGCTGCTGGAACACGGTGCCGACCGCCACTTCCAGCGATGCGGAAGAGCTTAATCCCGCGCCTTGCGGCACGTTGCCGCTGATCACCAGATCGGCCCCGCCGAAATTCTTGTTACGCTTCAGAAGATGCTTCACCACGCCGCGAACATAGTTCGACCACTGCTGGCTGTCGTGGGTCACGATCGGTGCATCAAGGGAAAATTCGTCAATTTCGTTGCCGTAATCCGCGGCGATCACTCGCACGTTACGATCTGAACGTTTCGCGCAGGCGATCACCGTCTGGTAGTCGATGGCACACGGCAGGACAAAACCGTCGTTATAGTCGGTGTGCTCGCCGATCAGATTAACGCGGCCTGGCGCCTGGATAATATGGGTGGCAGGGTAGCCAAATTTTTCAGCAAACAGGGATTGTGTTTTATCTTTCAGACTCATTTTTAAACTCCTGATTCGCGGTAATGGACGTCGCTAACGGCACGCAGGCGTTCTGCCGCCTGTTCCGCCGTCAGGTCGCGCTGGGTTTCCGCCAGCATTTCATAGCCCACCATGAATTTACGTACCGTCGCAGAACGCAGCAGCGGCGGATAGAAGTGTGCATGTAACTGCCAGTGTTGATTCTCTTCGCCGTTAAACGGCGCACCGTGCCAGCCCATGGAATAGGGGAAGGAACACTGGAACAGGTTGTCGTAGCGGCTGGTCAGTTTTTTCAGCGCCAGGGCAAGGTCGTCTCGCTGGGCGTCGCTGAGGTCCGTAATACGCTGAACATGGGCCTTTGGCAGCAGCAGCGTTTCAAACGGCCACGCCGCCCAGTAAGGGACTACCGCAAGCCAGTGCTCGGTTTCCACCACAGTGCGGCTGCCGTCCGCCAGTTCACGCTGGGTGTAATCCACCAGCATCGGCGAACCGTTCTGGGCGAAATAGGCTTTTTGCAGCCGGTCTTCACGTTCGGCTTCGTTCGGCAGGAAGCTGTTCGCCCAGATCTGGCCGTGCGGATGCGGGTTAGAGCAGCCCATCGCCGCGCCTTTATTTTCAAATACCTGCACCCACGGATAGGTCTGGCCCAGCTCCGCCGTTTGCGCCTGCCAGGTGCTGACCACCTCTTTCAGCGCCTCAACGCTCAGCTCCGGCAGCGTTTTGCTGTGATCGGGAGAGAAGCAGATCACGCGGCTGGTGCCGCGGGCGCTTTCGCAGCGCATCAGCGGGTCATGGCTTTCCGGCGCGTCCGGCGTATCGGTCATCAGCGCCGCAAAATCGTTAGTGAAAACGAAGGTGCCTTTGTAGTTCGGGTTTGTATCGCCCGTCACGCGCGTGTTGCCCGGACAGAGGAAGCAGTCCGGATCGTGCTGTGGCAGCGACTGTTTTGCAGGCGTCTCTTGCGCCCCCTGCCAGGGGCGCTTGGCGCGATGCGGTGAAACTAAAATCCATTGCCCGCTGAGCGGGTTAAAACGACGATGCGGGTGATCGACGGGATTGAATTGCGTCATGACAAATCCTTAATCCGGATAACCCTGCGGATGGCGTGACTGCCAGTGCCAGGTATCCTGTGCCATTTCATCAAGCGTGCGGGTAACACGCCAGTTAAGCTCTTTATCCGCTTTGGTGGCATCGGCCCAGTAAGCCGGGAGGTCGCCATCACGACGCGGCGCGAAGTGATACTTCACTGGCTTGCCGCAGGCTTTACTGAAGGCATTCACCACATCCAGCACGCTGCTGCCGACGCCGGCGCCGAGGTTGTAAATATGCACGCCCGGTTTATCCGCCAGCTGCTGCATCGCCGCCACGTGGCCGTCGGCCAGATCCATCACGTGAATGTAATCGCGCACGCCGGTGCCGTCTTCGGTGGGATAATCGTTACCAAAAATCGCCAGGGAGTCGCGACGCCCTACGGCAACCTGCGCGATATACGGCATCAGGTTATTTGGAATGCCCTGCGGATCTTCACCCATGTCGCCTGACGGATGCGCGCCAACCGGGTTGAAGTAGCGCAGCAGCGCGATGCTCCACTCAGGCTGGGCTTTTTGCAGGTCGGTCAGGATCTGCTCTACCATCAGCTTGCTTTTGCCATACGGGCTTTGCGGCGTACCGGTCGGGAAGCTTTCAACGTAAGGAATTTTTGGCTGATCGCCGTAGACGGTCGCGGAAGAGCTGAAGATAAAGTTTTTAACGTTCGCCGCACGCATGGCGGAGATCAGACGCAGGGTACCGTTGACGTTGTTGTCGTAGTACTCAAGCGGTTTTGCTACCGATTCGCCCACCGCTTTCAGGCCCGCGAAGTGGATAACGGTTTCAATCGCGTGATCGTGAAGGATTTCAGTCATCAATGCTTCATTGCGGATATCGCCTTCCACGAAAGTCGGCTGTTTACCCGCAAGGCGTTCAATGACCGGCAGCACGCTGCGCTTACTGTTGCACAGGTTATCAAGAATGACGACATCGTGGCCGTTTTGCAGAAGTTGTACGCAGGTATGACTTCCTATGTAACCGCTACCACCTGTTACCAGAACTCGCATATTTCGCTCCATTAGGCTTATGGTATGAATTAACCATAGCATATCAGAGACGCGAAAAGTGTGACATGGGATAAAATAGTGGTATCGTTTACACTGGTTTTCACAGGCGCTTTTTCACAGACTGAGTGCATTGTAGATCAAAGAGATAGAGATGTATTGTTGCAGGTTGTCTGAAAAGCGGAGGGCAGCGCCCTCCACGCGTTAATCGATTTTGCTCAGCAGGTAGCGGTAATGCTCGCCGTCAGGCACAAATTCCAGCCGATGGGTGATGCAGGATGGGGCATCCTCAGCATGGTGGGAGACAAACAGCAGCTGGGTTTCACCTTCGCTAATCAGGACATCCACAAAGCGGCGGATCAGCTGACGGTTGAGGGGATCCAGCCCCTGCAACGGTTCATCAAGAATCAACAGCGTAGGATGCTTAACCAGCGCGCGGACGATCAATGCCAGCCGCTGCTGCCCCCACGACAGGCTGTGGAATGGCGCATCGGCTACCCGGTTGTCCATACCCAGAATATCCAGCCACTGCTGCGCCAGCTTGTGCTGCTTGTCGGATACCGCCTGATAAATACCAATGGAATCGAAGAAGCCAGAGAGGATCACGTTTCGCACCGTAGTGCTCACCCGATAGTCCAGATGCAGGCTGCTGCTAACATAACCGATATGCTTTTTGATATCCCAGATGGTTTCCCCGCTGCCGCGGCGGCGGCCGAAGAGGGTCAAATCGTTGCTGTAACCCTGCGGGTGATCGCCAGTGATCAGGCTTAGCAGCGTGGATTTACCCGCCCCGTTGGGGCCGACGATCTGCCAGTGCTCACCAGGATTAACCGTCCAGCTGAGATGATTAAGAATAGGGCGATCGTCGTAAGCAACCACCCCATCGCGCAGCACAATGCGCGGCTGGTCAGGATCCAGCCCGTGGCGTGCCGAAGGGGCATCCGGCTCCGGCAGCGCAATACCGTCCAGTTTCTCGCTGTGGGCCAGCTGTGCAATTAGCGCCTGCCGGAGCAGTACGGCTTTCTCGCCGGTTTCGGTCAGGCTACAGTCCGCCAGCACGCCCGCGTAATGTACGAAATCCGGGATCTCATCAAAGCGGTTAAGGACCAGCACAAGGGTGTATCCCTGCTGGTTAAGCGACGCCAGCAACGCTGCCAGCTGCGCGCGGGACTGCACATCCAGTCCGTCAAACGGTTCATCCAGAATCAGGAGTTCCGGCTCGCTCATCAGCGCCTGGCACAGCAGCGTTTTGCGCGTCTCGCCGGTAGAGAGATATTTAAAGCGGCGGTTAAGCAGGGCGGTAATGCCAAATTGCTCCGCCAGCTGCTGACAGCGGGCAGGATCTTTTATCTCATCCTGGATAATGTCCGCCGTCGTGCGGCCGGTATCTTCTTCGCCGGGGCTGAGCAAATCGGTATTGTTACGCTGCCACTCATCGCTGACCAGCTTTTGCAGCTGTTCGAAGGAAAGGCGCGTCAGCCGGGTAAAGGTGCACTGACGCTCACCCTTCAGCTGGGTTAATTCGCCTGCCAGAGCGCGGGCCAGCGCGGATTTTCCGCTGCCATTCGTGCCCACAAACGCCCAGCTTTCTCCGGCGCGAAGGGTTAACTCTGGCAGCGATAAGGTACGGGTATCGCTAAGACGAAACGTGCCTTGCGAAATATGCAATGATGACATGTGTTATCCCATTTTTTGCAGCAACAGATGTCAGGGATACTCAGTGTTGGTGGGGTTGTCAATGCGCTTAGCACAATGTTGCGATAATTACCCGGTCTGCATTGAAATATGCGGTCACCACAGCACCTTCATCTAATTCGGTCGCGTCGTTCACCGGAACGGTGGCGCAGAGCGACTGTCCATCCGGCAGGGTCATCAGCACTTCACACTGTTCTGCGCCGCGCTCGATGTGGCTGATACGCCCGCGTAGCTGGTTGTCGGCCTCGGCGGCCTGCTCAGGGTTAAGCGTGATGCTGATCCAGGGCGCTTTGAGTAATACCAGCACTTCCTGACCTTCGTTCAGCCCGAGGCGTTGACCGCTTTGCGTGGTGATGGCGGCTTTCAGGCGCGTTGTGCCGTCCGCGAGCAGGATCTCAATATGCTCCTGCACCTGCGAATGATCGCGCCCCGTCACCGTACCAAACCACTGGTTGCGGGCGCTGGTCTGCAAAGAGAAACGGGAGATGGCGCCCAGCAGGCTGTCCAGCGGCAGGTTGTCGTCATCGCTCAGCACATCAAATGCTTTTTGCTGGATCTGCGCCAGTAAGTCATAGAGCTGGATCAGGCGTTGCCCGTAACGCGTCAACACGGCACCGCCGCCGCCTTTTCCGCCGGTGGCGCGCTCTACCAGCGTTTGTTCGCTCAGGGTGTTCATGTCGTTAATCGCATCCCAGGCGCTTTTATAGCTGATGCCGGCGTTTTTGGCTCCCTGGCTAATCGAGCCAGTTTGTTCTATTTGTTTTAACAGGGCGATGCGTCGCGGATCGGCGAAAAGCTTCTGCTGAAGTCGTAGGGTGAGGAGAATTTCGGCCTGCATAACAATGTCCCGGCAAAAAGGTTATTGTGACCCAAATGTCCGGGTGCGGAAAGCGCACCGCACAAAAGGGGATGTTTTTCTTACTTTTCAGGGTAGAATAAGCCGTTCACAAGATCTGGAGAAAACCATGTTAGAGTTGTTGAAAAGTCTGGTATTCGCGGTAATCATGGTGCCAGTAGTGATGGCTATCATCCTCGGTGCCATCTACGGCCTGGGTGAAGTGTTCAACGTCTTTTCGAACATTGGTCATCGTCGTGACCAGCCTAAAAAGCAGCAATGATTTCCTCCAAAACGCCCGGCCAGCCCGGGCGTTTTGCTCTCAAGTTTATTCCTCTCCCGCCGATATCTTTTACAACGTTCCTTGAGTTTACGCATTAATGGGTACGATTTAGCGCTAGGAACGCCTGCGATATGTCGTTATATTTGTTTGTATATAACGATACGCACAGGAGCTTCAAATGGCACGTTCATGGGTACGCCTTTTCGCAGGGGCAACGCTGACTCTCTCACTCACCGGCCACGCGCTGGCGGATGAAGGAAAAATCACGGTCTTTGCGGCGGCGTCGCTGACTAACGCGATGCAGGGTATTGCTGCGGTATACAAAAAAGAGAAAAACGTCGAGGTCGTTTCGTCGTTTGCCTCCTCGTCCACGCTGGCCCGCCAGATTGAAGCGGGGGCACCCGCGGATCTGTTCATCTCTGCCGATCAGAAATGGATGGATTACGCGGTGGAGAAAAAATCTGTTGATACGGCTACCCGCGAAACCCTGCTGGGAAATAGCCTGGTGGTGGTCGCGCCCGCAAACAGCAAGCAGGGCGACATCTCCATCAACAAACAGACGGACTGGACCCGTCTGCTCAACGGTGGCCGTCTGGCGGTGGGCGATCCGGAGCATGTTCCTGCCGGGATTTATGCGAAAGAAGCGCTACAAAAACTGGGCGCATGGGAGACCTTATCGCCGAAGCTGGCTCCCGCAGAAGATGTGCGCGGCGCGCTGGCACTGGTGGAGCGTAACGAAGCCCCACTCGGGATCGTTTACGGCTCCGATGCCGTCGCCAGTAAAGGTGTGAAGGTGGTCGGTACCTTCCCGGAAGACTCGCATAAGAAAGTAGAATATCCTGTTGCGATAGTTGATGGACATAAAAATGCGACCGTGACGGCCTTCGTTGACTACCTGAAGGGGCCTGAAGCGTCCGCTATCTTTAAACGTTACGGATTTACGACTCACGAATGATATTGACCGAACCTGAATGGCAGGCCGTGCTGCTGAGCCTGAAAGTCTCTTCCCTGGCGGTTGCGCTGAGTTTGCCCTTTGGGGTGTTCTTTGCCTGGTTACTGGTTCGCGTGAAGTTTCCAGGCAAAGCCCTGCTCGACAGTGTTCTCCATCTTCCGCTCGTGTTACCGCCTGTGGTGGTCGGCTATCTGCTGCTGATCTCCATGGGGCGACGCGGTTTTATCGGCGAATGGCTGTACGACTGGTTCGGCCTGACCTTTGCTTTCAGCTGGCGCGGCGCGGTTCTGGCCGCGGCAGTAATGTCCTTCCCGCTAATGGTGCGCGCTATCCGCCTGGCGCTGGAAGGGGTGGATATACGGCTAGAGCAGGCCGCCCGCACGCTGGGCGCAGGCCGCTGGCGGGTATTTCTGACCATTACGCTTCCGCTCACCTTACCGGGCATTATCGTCGGTACGGTGTTAGCCTTCGCCCGCTCACTGGGTGAGTTCGGCGCGACCATCACCTTTGTGTCCAACATTCCCGGCGAGACGCGGACCATCCCGTCGGCCATGTATACCCTGATTCAAACCCCGGGTGGCGAAAGTGCGGCGGCCCGGCTGTGTATTATTTCGATTGTACTCGCCCTGGTCTCGCTGCTGGTGTCTGAATGGCTGGCGCGCCTTAGCCGTGAACGGATGGGGAAACCGTGATGCTGGAACTCAACTTTACGCAAACCCTGGGCAGCCACACTCTGACGCTTAACGAAACGCTGCCTGCCAGCGGTATCACCGCCATTTTTGGCGTTTCCGGGGCAGGGAAAACGTCGCTGATTAATGCGATTAGCGGCCTGACGCGTCCCCAGTCTGGCAGAATTGTGTTAAATAACCGCGTCTTAAACGACGCGGAGAAGAAGGTCTGCCTGTCACCGGATAAGCGCCGCATCGGCTATGTGTTTCAGGATGCGCGCCTGTTTCCGCACTACAGCGTGCGCGGAAATCTGCGCTATGGCATGGCAAAAAGCATGGCCGGACAGTTCGATAAGCTGGTGGCGCTGCTGGGCATCGAACCGCTGCTCGATCGTCTCCCGTCTTCGCTGTCGGGTGGTGAAAAACAGCGCGTGGCGATTGGCCGCGCCCTGTTAACCGCGCCGGAATTGTTGCTGCTGGATGAGCCGCTGGCCTCGCTGGATATTCCGCGCAAGCGCGAGTTGCTGCCGTATCTGCAACGTCTGGCGCGGGAAATCAACGTGCCCATGCTGTACGTCAGCCATTCGCTGGATGAGATCTTACATCTGGCCGACAAAGTGCTGGTGCTGGAGGCGGGCAGGGTGAAGGCATTCGGCAATCTGGAAGAGGTATGGGGCAGCAGCGTTATGCATCCGTGGCTGCCAAAGGAGCAGCAGAGCAGCATTCTGAAGGTGAGCGTGCTGGAGCACCATCCACATTATGCGATGACCGCGCTGGCGCTGGGTGACCAGCATTTGTGGGTGAATAAAATCGATACGCCGATTCAGTCCACGTTACGGATCCGCATTCAGGCGTCGGATGTCTCCCTGGTGCTGCAACCGCCGCTGCAAACCAGTATCCGCAATATTTTGCGCGCAAAAGTGGCGCAGTGTTTTGATGATAACGGCCAGGTAGAAGTGCAACTGGAAGTGGGCAACAGAACGCTGTGGGCGCGCATCAGCCCGTGGGCCAGGGATGAGTTAGGCATCAAGCCTGGCCTGTGGCTTTACGCGCAAATCAAGAGCGTCTCTATCACCGCCTGATTACAGCAGGTGGGTATAAATATACTGCGCGATGCTGTCGGTGGTGTTATCGCCAATCACCACGTTAGCACGCGCTTTCACCGCATCATCGGCGTTGCCCATCGCCACGCCCGTTCCGGCCGCTTCCAGCATGCTGATGTCGTTATAGTTATCGCCGAAGGCAATCACGTCCTGCATTGACCAGCCCTGTGACTCAACGAACTGGGTCAAACGCTTTCCTTTGCTGTTGCCTTTACGGGCGATATCCACCTGATCGTGCCAGGACCATTCACATTCCAGACCCAGCGTATGCTCGACATGTTTTGCGAAGGTGTTCAGTTTGGCGGTGTCTTCATCGGTCAGGGCAAATTTCCAGATTGCCTGGACGTCTTCCGCCGCCTGGCGCAGGGAGGAAACCTGAGTGAACACCGGACGCTGCGCTTCCGGCAGAGACAGGGCCCAGTTGCTGGTGCGGATCACATGGCCGGTAGGGCGTTCATACAGCATGGCGTTATCCACATACATCAGGCCGTGAATCGCGTGCTCATCCAGTAAATCAATCAATTGCAGCGCCTGCGGAGCGGGAAGCGGATCAGAGGTTAAAACCTTTTTTGCCTGATAATCATACAAATAAGTGCCATTACAACAAATTGCAGGTGTATCTAAGCCCAGTGCCTGATAAAAAGGATGAATGGCTACGTGATGTCGACCCGTTACGATGAGAAGTTGATACCCCGCTTCCCGGGCTCGTTTGAGGGCCTCAAGAGAAGAGGGGAGCAGGGTTTTCTGAGGGGTAAGCAGTGTTCCGTCTAAATCCAGGGCAATCACTCGCGAGGTCATTTTTTCTTCCGGGTTAATGTTGAATTTAAGGTCTGTCGGGATGGTACACCGAGAGCGGAACCCTGCAAAATCCCGGACTACAATTCAGCATTCACCGTTAAAAATAATCAGGAGTATTCATGAAACAAACCGTTTATACCGCCAGTCCTGAAAGTCAGCAGATCCATGTCTGGCGTTTGAATACAGAAGGTTCGCTTACGCTGGTTCAGGTTGTTGATGTGCCAGGCCAGGTGCAGCCGATGGTCGTCAGCCCGGATAAACGTTTTCTTTATGTCGGGGTACGCCCGGAATTCCGCGTACTCGCATACCGCATCTCCCCGGATGACGGCGCGCTGACCTATACCGCAGAAGCGCCGCTGCCGGGCAGCCCGACCCATATTTCTACCGACCATAAAGGCAACTTTATCTTCAGCGGCTCCTACAATGCAGGCTGCGTGAGCGTCACCCGCCTGGAAGACGGTATTCCCGTTGAAACCGTCGACGTGGTAGAAGGGCTTGAGGGTTGCCACTCCGCCAACATTTCGCCGGATAACCGCACGCTGTGGGTGCCAGCGCTGAAGCAGGATCGCATCTGCCTGTTTACCCTGAGCGATGACGGTCATCTGGTCGCGCAGAGCCCGGCGGAAGTCACCACCGTGGAAGGCGCAGGCCCGCGCCATATGGTCTTCCACCCGAATCAGCAGTATGCCTATGTCGTTAACGAGCTGAACAGCTCGGTAGATGTCTGGGAGCTGAACGATCCTAACGGGCAGATCGAGTGTGTACAGACGCTGGACATGATGCCAGCTGATTTCTCCGACACACGCTGGGCGGCAGACATTCACATCACGCCCGATGGCCGCCACCTGTATGCCTGTGACCGTACCTCCAGTCTGATCACCGTCTTCAGCGTCTCAGAAGATGGCAGCGTTCTGGCAGTTGAGGGCTTCCAGCCGACAGAAACCCAGCCGCGCGGCTTTAATGTCGACCACAGCGGCAAATACCTGATTGCGGCGGGGCAGAAATCCCACCACATCGCGCTCTATGAAATCAAAGGCGTGCAGGGTCTACTGGAAGAGAAAGGACGCTATGCGGTCGGACAAGGGCCGATGTGGGTTGTAATTAACGCTCACTGATCCGTAGACGAAAAAAAACCTCGCACATGCGAGGTTTTTTTATGCGTGGTTAATGCATGAGGTAGGCCGGGTAAGGCGTAGCCGCCACCCGGCAGCAGGCATTTTACTGCTTCGGTTCAGCAACCACTTTGCTACCCAGACCGCGGTTGTTGTATTCCCACATGCGGTTGAAGTTAGCGTCGTTCAGGTTACGCTGCACGTTGTCTTTATCATCCACCGTGCCGGTGTTGCCGGAGAAAGGACGTTTCGAGATCGCCGCATCCGCCCACGGTTTCGCCATGTTAAAGCCTTCGTTAATCACGCTGTCGCGGATCACGACCTGGCCGTTAGTGGCGGAGTCCACGTCCAGAGAGCGGCCAAGCTGCGCCACGCCATCGCCAGCAGCAGTAAAGCGGCTATTCACGGCCAGGAAGCCATAGAACAGATTGGACTGCGTGGCCGGGGCAAAGACGTAACCTTCCTGCTGCGTACGTGAATTCACCACGCGGAAGTCGGTGTTATCAAACACCACCGCGCCGCGACCGGAGACCATATCCACGTCGCCTTCAATGTAGCTGTTGGTGACCAGAGTACGCGTCAGACGATTGTTCTGAAGGGTATTCTGCACGCCGCTGTTGGTCACGAAGAAGGTATTCTGGCGGCCCAGGATATTGACGTTGTTAATCTGTACCTTGTCGCCATCGCTACGCAGCGCCACGGCCTGGTGATTACCTGCGTCAACGCTGTCGCCCAGGGTGTTCTGAATGGTCAGGTTCTGCAATTGCAGGCCATTGTTCTGTGACCAGAATACCGCCGAGCACATCACGCCAATGGTGGCGGCACGTTTGCGCTGGCAGTTATCAAACATATACCACGCCGGTTTACCTGGCATGTATTTACCGGCCGGGTTCACCAGATGGCGCCAGGTGGTGCTGTCGATCTCTGAATCAATCGCCAGGCCAATTTTCACGTCGACCGCTTTTTCGCCAAGTCCGTAAAGCGTAATGCTTCCCGGTGCAGCCGGAACATAAACGGTTCCTTCGTATTCACCCGGCAGGATGGCAATGTACTGACGAGATGCGCTGTGTTTGGTGATTGCGGCATCAACAGCTGCCTGAATTGAGGTGTGCGTAACGCCCTCTGCCCCGGCCGGGCCGACAACGAAGTCTGGCTGTTTCGGCAGGTTAATAGAAGAAGGCGTCCACGGGGCTGCATTGGGATCCATCGCCGAGAAATAGTGCGCACGGGTGAAGTTCTTCGCTTCAGCCGCTGACAGGATCGGACGGGAAGCGGTGCCCGGAGCAACCTGCTCAGAAGGTTGCTGATCCGGTGGTGTTGAACTGCAAGCGGATAAAGTCACGCCAAAGGCGAGTGCCAACGCCAGACGGGAAATCCTGGAAATATTCAAGGTAATGCTCCTGGGTATGCAAGTCTTATCTGAATAGACGAAATAGCCTGCTTTTTTATACTAAGTTGAGCGAAACGGGAAGATAAAAACGGGAAAAGTTGCATTTTTGCCCGCAGGCGACGGGAAAGTCATCACAAATAAATAACATTTTCCTGCAAGGCGGTTGACAGCAGGTGACAGATGAAAATAAATGTCTATACAACCCATGACAAGCGGAAGGCACATGCAGCAGCTTCATCCCGATGATGTGATATGGCGAAATGCGCGACTGGCGACCCTGGCGACAGGTGAGCCGGAACCCTACGGCCTGAAAGAACAACATGCCCTCGTCGTGCGCGGCCAGACGATTGCGGCCGTTATTCCTGAAGCCGAGATCCCCTCCGGGCATCGTCAGTGTGTCGATCTCGACGGGCGTCTGGTTACTCCCGGCCTGATCGATTGCCACACCCATCTGGTGTTCGGCGGCGATCGCGCAGCGGAATGGGAGCAACGGCTTAACGGCGTGTCGTATCAGACCATTAGCGCGCAGGGCGGCGGTATTAACGCCACGGTCACGGCGACCCGCAACAGTTCGCCGGAAATGCTCCTGACGGTGGCACAGCAGCGGCTCCAGCGGCTGATGAATGAAGGCGTAACGACCATTGAAATCAAATCGGGATACGGACTGAACGTCCAGGCCGAAGAGAAAATGCTGCTGGTTGCCCGCCAGCTCAGCCTGAACAATCTGGTCGATATCAGCCCGACGCTGCTGGCCGCGCACGCCGTTCCTGCCGAGTACCGACAGGATCCGGATGCCTATCTCACGCTGGTCTGTGAGCAGATCATGCCCACGCTGTGGCAAAAAGAGTTATTTGAAGCGGTGGACGTGTTTTGTGAAAACGTCGGCTTTACCCCGGCGCAAACCGAGCGCCTGTTCCAGGCCGCCGCCGCGCTCGGGATACCGGTTAAAGGGCATGTAGAGCAGCTGTCGAATCTGGGCGGCGCGGCGCTGGTCAGCCAGTATAAGGGGCTGTCGGCCGATCATACTGAGTATCTCGATGATGCAGGTATTCAGGCGATGGCGCAAAGCGGCACGGTGGCGGTATTGCTCCCCGGCGCGTTCTATTTTCTTCAGGAGCGCCAGCGTCCACCGGTGGCGCAGCTGAGAGAGCAGGGCGTGCCGATGGCGGTGGCTACCGACTACAACCCGGGCACCAGCCCGTTTGCCAGCCTGCATCTGGCAATGAACATGGCCTGCGTCCAGTTTGGCCTCACGCCGGAAGAGGCCTGGGCTGGCGTGACGCGGCATGCGGCGCAGGCGCTAGGTCGTGGTGCGACACACGGGCAGTTAAAGCCCGGTTATGTGGCTGATTTCGTCGTCTGGGAGGCGAATCATCCGGTTGAGATGGTTTACGAGCCGGGGCGGAATCCTTTATATCAACGCGTGTTTCGGGGGCAGGTAGCATGAAATTGTGGCATCCCGTTTCCCCGCACGTCTGGCAGGGTCGTGACGACAGCGCCGAATCCAGCACCGCGAAACGTCTCTTCCAGACCATAAAGCAGCGCGAACACTTTGCACCCGTGCCGTCAGGCATCGCCCTGCTGGGCTTTGAATGTGATGAAGGGGTTAAGCGTAACCAGGGTAGGCCCGGTGCTGCACAGGCTCCCGATGTGCTGCGCGGCGCGCTGGCGAATATGGCGAGCCATCAGGGGCATGCGCGCCTCGTGGATATGGGCTCCATTTTTGTTGAAGGCAATGCGCTGGAGGCGGCACAGCAGGCGCTGAGCGAGGCCATTACCGCGTGCCAGCAATCCGGGATGCGTACTCTGGTTTTTGGCGGTGGACATGAAACCGCCTGGGCGCACGGGCGCGGCGTGCTGGATGCCTTTCCGAACGATCGCATTGCGGTGATCAACCTGGATGCGCACCTCGATTTACGTAAGGCTGAACGGGCTACGTCCGGCACGCCGTTCCGCCAGCTGGCGCTCTACTGCGCGTCGCAGTCGCGGTCGTTTCACTACGCCTGCCTGGGGGTAAGCCGTGCGGCGAATACCCAGGCGCTGTGGGAGGAAGCTGAACGGTTGAACGTGATGCTGGTTGAAGATCTCGATTTTCGCCGGGATGCGCTATCCGCGCTGGATAGCGTGCTTGCGCAGGCAGACCGGGTTTATCTCACCATTGACCTCGATGTGCTGCCCGCCGCAGAAATGCCCGCCGTATCCGCCCCTGCGGCGTTGGGGATCCCGGCGCTGGATCTGTTCCCGGCGATTGAGCGTATCTGCCGAAGCGGTAAACTACAGGCGGTGGATCTGGTGGAATATAATCCGCACTACGACCGGGACGGTCAGGGGGCGAAGCTTGCCGCCCGACTGGCCTGGCAAATTGCTCACTGGTGGGCATAACAACATTCAAGGAGTCATGATGTTTTCACGCTCGCCCCTGCCGCAGCCGAGCCCTCCCGCGCCTTTTTACGAAAAGGTGAAGCAGGCGATCAGCGAAAAAATTGCTGCCGGCGTCTGGCGTCCGCACGACCGTATTCCCTCCGAAGCTGAACTGGTCGCGCAGTTTGGCTTTAGTCGAATGACCATTAACCGGGCGCTGCGGGAACTGACCGATGAAGGGTTGCTGGTGCGTTTGCAGGGTGTCGGAACCTTTGTCGCCGAGCCAAAAGGACAGTCGGCGCTGTTTGAAATCCGCAGCATTGCCGATGAAATTGCCGCCCGCAACCATCAGCACCACTGCGAAGTGCTGGTGCTTGAAGAGACGCAGGCCAGCGCCGAACAGGCCATTGAGCTGAACGTTAAAGAGGGCACCCGGATCTTCCATTCGGTGATGGTGCATTATGAGAACGATATTCCGGTCCAGATTGAAGATCGCTGCGTCAACGCGGAGCGGATCCCGGACTACCTGAACCAGGATTACACCCAAACCACACCGCATGCGTATCTCTCGCTCGTCGCCCCGCTGACGGAAGGGGAGCATATCGTGGAGGCCGTGCGCGCCACGCCTCAGGAGTGCGAGTTGTTGCGTATTAAAGAGCACGATCCCTGCCTGCTGATCCGCCGTCGTACCTGGTCAGCCTCGCAGATCGTGTCGCATGCGAAGCTGCTGTTCCCGGGGAATCGTTACCGGTTGCAGGGCCACTTTATGTCATAAGTTTTATAAGCGTGATCGCTAACGCAATATAGCAAAATTGTATCTTTTTTGTTAAATCCGACCTTGTGTGTGCTTGTCTATACAAGTATATCTAAATGCATCACCTGTCCCTTATGAGGAACACACAATGTCGTTAGATAAATACCGCAAGCAGGATGTCCGCGCCGCGCGCGGCACCACGCTCACCGCAAAAAGCTGGCTCACCGAAGCACCGCTGCGCATGTTAATGAACAACCTTGATCCTGAGGTAGCAGAGAATCCCCATGAGCTGGTGGTCTACGGCGGCATTGGCCGCGCCGCGCGCAACTGGGCGTGCTATGACGCGATTGTTGAGTCTTTGACGAATCTCGAAAACGACGAAACGCTGCTGGTGCAATCCGGCAAACCGGTTGGCGTATTCAAAACCCATAAAAATGCGCCCCGTGTGCTGATTGCCAACTCCAACCTGGTGCCGCACTGGGCGACGTGGGAACACTTCAACGAGCTGGACGCAAAAGGGCTGGCCATGTACGGCCAGATGACCGCGGGTAGCTGGATCTACATCGGCAGCCAGGGGATTGTGCAGGGCACCTATGAAACCTTCGTGGAAGCGGGCCGACAGCACTATAACGGCTCACTGAAAGGCCGCTGGGTGCTCACCGCCGGACTAGGCGGCATGGGCGGCGCGCAGCCGCTGGCCGCGACGCTGGCGGGCGCGTGCTCCCTGAACATTGAGTGCCAGCAGAGCCGCATCGATTTCCGTCTGCGTACCCGCTATGTTGATGAACAGGCCGACAACCTCGATGACGCGCTGGCGCGCATCAAAAAGTACACCGCTGAAGGCAAAGCCGTGTCGGTTGCCCTGTGCGGCAACGCGGCGGATATTCTGCCGGAACTGGTGGCGCGCGGCGTGCGTCCGGATCTGGTCACCGACCAGACCAGCGCTCACGATCCGCTTCATGGTTACCTGCCAAAAGGCTGGACTTGGGAAGATTACCAGCAAAAAGCGGAAACCGATCCTGAGGGCACGGTACTGGCGGCTAAACGCGCCATGGCGGAACACGTCTCCGCGATGCTCGCCTTCAGTAAGATGGGGATTCCGACCTTTGATTACGGGAATAACATCCGCCAGATGGCGAAAGAGATGGGGGTGAATAACGCCTTTGATTTCCCCGGCTTCGTGCCCGCCTATATTCGTCCGCTGTTCTGCCGCGGCATCGGGCCGTTCCGCTGGGTTGCCCTGTCCGGCGACCCGGAGGATATCTACAAAACCGACGCCAGAGTGAAGGAAATTGTCGCCGACGACGAGCACCTGCACCGCTGGCTGGACATGGCGCGCGAGCGCATTAATTTCCAGGGCCTGCCAGCGCGTATCTGCTGGGTCGGGCTGGAGTGGCGGCAAAAACTCGGCCTCGCCTTTAACGAAATGGTGCGCAGCGGCGAAGTCTCCGCGCCGATCGTCATTGGCCGCGACCACCTGGACTCCGGCTCTGTCGCCAGTCCGAACCGTGAAACCGAAGCCATGCGCGACGGCTCGGATGCGGTCTCCGACTGGCCGCTGCTGAATGCCCTGCTGAACACCGCCAGTGGCGCAACCTGGGTGTCGCTGCACCACGGCGGCGGCGTCGGGATGGGCTTCTCCCAGCACTCCGGGATGGTCATCGTCTGTGACGGTACCGACGAAGCGGCGGCACGTATTGCTCGCGTGCTGCATAACGACCCGGCAACCGGCGTAATGCGCCACGCGGATGCGGGTTACGAGATTGCCATTGATTGTGCCAAAGAGCAGGGCCTGAACCTGCCGATGATCCCCGCCACACAAGGAAAGCCTGCATGAACGCGTTAACACTTACTCCCGGCTCTTTGTCGCTCAAACAGCTGCGTCACGTCTGGCGTCAGCCGGTGACACTCGCCCTTGATGAAAGCGCCCACCGTGCCATTAACGACAGCGTGGCCTGCGTGGAGGCGATTGTAGCGGAGGGGCGCACCGCCTACGGCATCAATACCGGGTTTGGCCTGCTGGCGCAGACCCGCATTGCCACGCACGATCTGGAGAATTTACAGCGTTCGCTGGTGCTCTCGCACGCGGCGGGCGTTGGCCAGCCGCTGGACGATGAGATCGTCCGCCTGATGATGGTGTTGAAAATCAACAGCCTGGCGCGTGGGTTTTCCGGCATTCGTCTGAGCGTGATCCAGGCGCTGATGGCGCTGGTGAATGCGGAAGTTTATCCGTGGATCCCGGCGAAGGGTTCCGTCGGAGCTTCCGGCGATCTGGCACCGCTGGCGCATATGTCGCTGCTCCTGCTGGGTGAAGGCAAGGCGCGCTGGCAAGGGGAGTGGCTGCCTGCGAAAGAGGCGCTGAAAAAAGCCGGCTTAGCGCCGATCACCCTCGCGGCAAAAGAAGGGCTGGCGCTGCTCAACGGCACGCAGGCGTCGACGGCCTTTGCGCTGCGCGGCCTGTTTGAAGCGGAAGATCTGTTCGCCTCCGCGGTGGTGTGTGGTGCGCTGACCACTGAAGCGGTGCTCGGCTCGCGTCGTCCGTTCGATGCCCGCATCCACGAGGTGCGCGGCCAGCGTGGTCAGATTGATGCCGCAGCCATGTACCGCCACGTACTTACCGATACCAGCGACATTGCCGATTCGCATCACAACTGCGAGAAGGTGCAGGATCCGTATTCTCTGCGCTGCCAGCCGCAGGTGATGGGCGCATGCCTGACACAGCTTCGCCAGGCGGCAGAAGTGCTGCTGGTGGAGGCCAATGCGGTGTCCGACAACCCACTGGTATTTGCTCAGGAAAACGAGGTGGTCTCCGGCGGCAACTTCCACGCCGAGCCGGTGGCGATGGCCGCAGATAATATCGCGCTGGCGATTGCCGAAATCGGAGCCTTGTCCGAGCGTCGAATCGCACTAATGATGGATAAACACATGTCCCAGTTACCGCCGTTCCTGGTGCGCAACGGCGGCGTGAACTCGGGCTTTATGATCGCCCAGGTCACCGCCGCGGCACTGGCAAGCGAAAACAAAGCCCTGTCGCATCCGCACAGCGTGGACAGCCTGCCAACGTCAGCAAATCAGGAAGATCACGTTTCGATGGCCCCGGCTGCCGGGCGTCGACTGTGGGAGATGGCCTCCAACACCCGCGGCGTGCTGGCGGTGGAATGGCTGGCGGCGTGTCAGGGTATTGATTTGCGCGAAGGGCTAAAATCCAGCCCGCTGCTGGAGCAGGCGCGTCATACGCTGCGCGAGCACGTTACGCACTACGATGAGGACCGCTTCTTTGCGCCGGATATTGATAAGGCGATACAGCTTCTGGAAGAAGAAACCCTTGCAGGATTGCTACCTTCCGTGCTGTGATTTTTTTGCCCGGTGGCGCTGCGCTTACCGGGCCTACGAATGCGGAATGTAGGCCGGGTAAGGCGTAGCCGCCACCCGGCTTTTTTTATGAATACATCGCCGTAATCGACGCGCTGCCCAGCGAATGGAAATGCACGTTAAAGCCTACCATTGCCCCGCTCGCCCCTTCGTCAACCTCAATCTTGTCCACATCCAGCGCGTGCACCGTGAAGATATAGCGGTGCGTTTCCCCTTTTGGCGGCGCCGCGCCGCCGTAGCCCGCTTTGCCAAAGTCCGTGCGGGTCTGAATCGCACCGTCGGGCAGGGCAACCAGATCGGAACCGGAACCCTGCGGCAGCACGCGGGTGTCGGCGGGCAGGTTTGCCACGATCCAGTGCCACCAGCCCGAGCCGGTTGGCGCATCTGGATCGTAGCAGGTCACGACAAAACTTTTGGTTCCCGCTGGTACATCGTCCCACGCCAGATGGGGAGAGATATTATCTCCCTGATAACCCATCCCGTTAAACACGTGACGTTCCGGCAGCTTTTCGCCGTCGCGCAAATCTTTACTGATGATTTTCATCCTATTTCCCTCGTTACTCACTCATTCAGAAAGTGTAACGCATGGGGTTAAATCGTGAAATGCGCTGATATGTTAACGGCTTTAACCACTGCCCCGGTCAGCTTGTGGAGCTGATCCGGAGAAATGCTGTAAGGCGGCATGAGGTAAATCAGCTTACCGAAAGGTCGCACCCAAACGCCCTGGTCAACGAAGAAGCGCTGCAACGCGGCCATGTTCACCGGATGCGTTGTCTCGATCACCCCGATGGCGCCCAGCACGCGGACGTCCGCGACGTATTCCGCATCCGCCGCCACGCTTAGCTGCTGCTTCAGCTGCGCCTCAATCGCCGCCACCTGCGTCTGCCACTCGCCGCTCTCCAGAATGGCGAGGCTTTCACTTGCCACGGCGCAGGCCAGCGGGTTGCCCATAAACGTCGGGCCGTGCATAAAGCAGCCCGCGTCGCCGTCGCTGATGGTGTCGGCAACCTGGCGGGTGGTGAGCGTGGCGGAGAGCGTCATGGTGCCGCCGGTGAGCGCTTTCCCCAGGCACAGAATATCCGGCGCGATCCCCGCATGCTCGCAGGCAAACAGCTTCCCGGTACGACCAAAGCCGGTGGCGATCTCATCGGCAATCAGCAAAATCCCTTCGCGGTCGCACATCTTCCGAATGCGCTTCAGCCACTCGGGGTGATACATCCGCATTCCGCCCGCGCCCTGCACAATCGGTTCGAGAATAACGGCGGCAATCTCGTGGCGATGGGCCGCCATCAACCGCGCGAAGCCCACCATGTCCATCTCGTCCCATTCGCCGTCGAAGCGGCTCTGCGGGGCTGGCGCAAACAGGTTTTCCGGCAGGTAGCCTTTCCACAGGCTGTGCATGGAGTTGTCCGGATCGCACACCGACATCGCCCCGAAGGTGTCGCCGTGATAGCCGTTGCGGAAGGTGAGGAACCGCTGGCGCGTTTCGCCCTTCGCATGCCAGTACTGCAACGCCATTTTCATCGCCACTTCCACGGCCACCGAGCCGGAATCAGCCAGGAAAACACACTCCAGCGATTCAGGCGTCATCGCTACCAGGCGACGGCATAAATCCACCGCGGGCTGATGCGTGATCCCGCCAAACATCACGTGTGACATCTGGTCAATCTGCGCTTTCATCGCCGCGTTCAGACGCGGGTGGTTGTAGCCATGGATCGCCGCCCACCAGGAGGACATCCCGTCAACAAGCCGCTCGCCGCTGGCGAGATGCAGCTCGCAGCCGTGGGCCGAGGCTACCGGATAGACGGGAAGGGGGCGGGTCGTGGAGGTGTAAGGGTGCCAGATATGCTGCTTGTCGAAGGTGAGATCGTCCTGGGTCATAATCGACTTGTAAACCATTTTGAAAAGTTTTAGGTTTACAAGTATAAACCGAACCGACAATTAACAAAACCCTTTGGAGAAGCCCGATGGCTCACCACGCACGCTGGACGATGTCGCAAGTCACTGAATTATTCAACAAACCTTTCCTGGAGCTGATGTTTGAGGCGCAACAGGTGCACCGCCAGCACTTCGATCCGCGTCATGTTCAGGTCAGCACGCTGCTGTCGATTAAAACCGGGGCTTGCCCGGAAGACTGCAAATATTGCCCGCAAAGCGCGCGCTATAAAACCGGTCTTGAATCCGAGCGCCTGATGGAAGTCGAGCAGGTGCTCGACTCAGCGCGCAAGGCCAAAAACGCTGGCTCAACCCGCTTCTGCATGGGCGCGGCGTGGAAAAACCCCCATGACCGCGACATGCCCTATCTGGAGCAGATGGTGAAGGGGGTGAAGGAGATGGGGCTTGAAGCCTGCATGACCCTGGGTACGCTGAACGAGGAGCAGGCGCAGCGCCTCTCGGCGGCAGGGCTGGATTACTACAATCACAACCTCGATACCTCGCCGGAATTCTACGGCAACATCATCACCACGCGCACCTATCAGGAGCGTCTGGACACGCTGGATAAAGTGCGTGATGCGGGGATCAAGGTCTGTTCCGGCGGGATCGTGGGACTGGGCGAAACGGTAAAAGATCGTGCCGGCCTGCTGTTACAGCTGGCGAACCTGCCGACCCCGCCGGAAAGTGTGCCCATCAACATGCTGGTGAAGGTAAAAGGTACGCCGCTGGCGGATAATGAGGACGTGGATGCCTTCGATTTCATCCGCACCATCGCGGTGGCGCGCATCATGATGCCGACCTCTTACGTTCGCCTCTCTGCCGGTCGCGAGCAGATGAGCGAGCAGACCCAGGCGATGTGCTTCATGGCCGGGGCCAACTCCATCTTCTACGGCTGCAAACTGCTGACCACACCAAACCCGGAAGAGGACAAAGACGTTCAGCTGTTCCGCAAGCTGGGGCTGAACCCACACCAGACCGGGGTACAGGCGGGGGATAACGAGCAACAGCAGCAGCTGGAGCAGCAGATTTTCAACGCCGACACTGACCAGTTCTACAACGCGGCAGCCGTATGACCTGGCAGGCACGTATCAGGACCGCGCTCGACGAGCGGCGGGCGGCGGATGCATTTCGGGTACGCAGGGTAGTGGAAAACGGTGCAGGCCGTTTTCTCACCCGGGAAGGAGAGCGGTTCTGTAATTTCTCCAGCAACGATTATCTGGGCCTGAGCCAGCACCCGCAGATCGTTCGTGCCTGGCAGCAGGGCGCGGATCGTTACGGCGTGGGCAGCGGTGGCTCCGGGCACGTCAGCGGCTACACCACGGCCCATCAGGCGCTGGAGGAAGCGTTGGCCGACTGGCTGGGCTACCCGCGGGCGCTGCTGTTTATCTCCGGTTTTGCCGCGAATCAGGCGGTGATTGCCGCCCTGATGGGCAAAGACGACCGCATCATCGCGGACCGCCTGAGCCACGCCTCCCTGCTTGAAGCCGCCAGTCTCAGCCCGGCACAGCTGCGGCGTTTTGCCCATAACGATGCCTCTCAGCTGAACGTCCTGCTGGGTAAACCCTGTTCAGGGCTTCAGCTGGCGGTCACGGAAGGGGTATTCAGCATGGACGGCGACAGCGCGCCCCTGGCCGCGTTGCACGACGCCGCAAAACAGCAAAACGCCTGGCTGCTGGTCGACGATGCCCACGGCATTGGCGTCACCGGCGAGGAGGGGCGCGGAAGCGCTTATCAGCAGGGCGTCAGGCCGGAACTGCTGGTGGTCACCTTCGGCAAAGGCTTCGGCGTCAGCGGTGCCGCGGTGTTGTGCTGCGAGCCGGTGGCCGACTACCTGGTGCAGTTCGCCCGGCACCTGATCTACAGCACCAGCATGCCCCCGGCGCAGGCCGTGGCACTCTCTGCGTCGCTTGCGGTGATCCGCGGCGAAGACGGCGCTGAACGCCGGGCTCGCCTGGCCGACCATATTCAGCGTTTCCGCCGGGGGGTAAGCGAACTGCCTTACCGGCTTACCGACTCGCACAGCGCCATTCAGCCCGTGATTGTGGGTGAAAACCATCGGGCGCTGATGCTGGCACAGGCGCTACGAGAACGCGGGCAGTGGGTCACGGCGATCCGCCCACCCACCGTGCCGCCAGACACCGCGCGCTTGCGTCTGACGCTTACGGCAGCGCACGAGCCGCAGGATATCGATACGCTTCTGGAGGCACTGTATGTCTCCCGTCAATAAACAGGCCGTTGCCGCCGCGTTTGGCCGGGCAGCGCAAAGCTATTCACAGCACGATGAGCTGCAACGCCTGAGCGCGCGCGGGCTGCTGGCCGCGCTCGGTGAGGGGCATTTTATGCAGGTGCTGGACGCGGGCTGCGGGCCAGGCGGCAATAGCCGCTACTGGCGCGCAACGGGCAGCCACGTCACGGCGCTGGATTTATCCGCGCAGATGCTGGATGAAGCCCGCCAGCAGCAGTCAGCAGAGCGCTATCTGGTGGCCGATATCGAGGCCATCCCGCTGGAGGATGCGCTGTTTGACCTCGTCTGGAGCCATCTGGCGGTGCAGTGGTGCACCAGCCTGTCGCAGGCGCTACGCGAGCTTTACCGCGTGGCACGGCCCGGCGGAGCGGTGGCCTTTACCACCCTGCTGGAAAGTTCGTTGCCGGAGCTGAATCAGGCGTGGAGGGCGGTGGATGCGCAGCCGCACGCCAACCGGTTTCTCTCGCACGAACAGGTCACTCAGGCGCTGGCAGGCTGGCGCTATCGCAGTGAGGTCCAGACCGTCACCCTCGAATTTAGCGATGCGTTAAGCGCCATGCGCTCTCTTAAGGGCATAGGCGCGACGCACCTGCACGCCGGTCGGGAGAAGAAACCCCTTACCCGCGGACAACTCCAGCGTCTCGGGCTGGCCTGGCCGCAGGATCGGGGCCGGTTCCCGCTCTCTTATCATCTTTTTCATGGGATTATTGAACGTGACTGAACGTTATTTTGTTACCGGTACGGACACCGAAGTCGGTAAAACGGTTGCCAGCGCCGCGCTGTTGCAGGCGGCGCGTCTGCTGGGGAAAACAACGGCCGGGTATAAGCCCGTAGCCTCCGGCAGCGAGATGACGCCGGAAGGCTTACGCAATACTGATGCGCTGGCGCTACAGCGTAACAGCAGCCTTGCGCTGGCCTATTCTGCGGTGAACCCCTATACCTTTGCTGAACCCACCTCGCCGCACATCGTCAGCGCCGATGAAGATCGTCCGATTGATATTTCGGTGCTCTCTTCCGGATTACGCAACCTGGAAACGCAGGCCGACTGGGTGCTGGTGGAGGGGGCTGGCGGCTGGTTTACCCCGCTGTCCGACGAGCAAACATTTGCTGACTGGGTGCAGGCCGAACAGCTTCCGGTCATTCTGGTGGTGGGCGTGAAGCTTGGCTGTATCAATCACGCCATGCTGACCGCTCAGGCCGTGCAGCAGGCCGGGTTGCGTCTGGCAGGGTGGATTGCCAATGACGTGGTTGCGCCGGGTAAACGTCATGCTGAGTATCTGGCGACGCTGAAGCGGGTGCTGCCTGCGCCGTTTCTCGGCGAGATCCCGTGGCTTGCCGACGGCGCAGAGCAGGCGGAAACCGGACGCTATCTTGACCTCAGCGCCTTTTGTCCCGCGCCATCCAGTGCGCAATAAGGTCGTCATCCAGCTCGTTAACGTGGCCCTGTGCCACGTTACGCCCGCGATAGAGCATGCAGAAACGATCCGCTACCCGGCGGATAAACGACAGCTGTTGCTCCGCTAACAGCACCGTCATTCCCAGCTCCCGATTCAACCGTACCAGCAGTTGACCCAGCCTGCGGGCGAAGCCTTGCCCTGCGCCATACATGGGCTCATCCAGAATCAACACGCGCGGGCGATTAACCAGCGCACTGGCGAGGGCCAGCTGATACTGGTCGTCGGGGGACAGCGCAGAGGCACGGCTCTGTCGCAGCGGATAGAGCTCCGGAAACAGGGCGTACACGTCATTTTTTGATGTCGGGTCGGATTTCCCCGTCGCCCGCATAGCGATATGCAGATTTTCATCGACGGTCAGCTGGGAAAATATCCGCCGATCCTGCGGGACGTAGCCTATCGTTGGCGGCGCCGTGAATGCTGACGCAGGGCTGAGCAAATTACGCGGCGGCGCGCCAGCCTCATGCCATATGATGGTGCCGCTCTCAACGGGCACCTTTCCGGTAATGCAGTTCATGAGCGTGGATTTACCCATGTCAGGCAGGCCAACAATGCCCGTACAGATGCCTTGCGGGAAATCGATATTCACGTTCCATAGCGTATGTTGGCTTCCGTAAAACTGATTTACAGCACGCAGACTCAACATCTTTCTCTCCTTAAAAATGTGTGGGGTAATGCTCAGGCTGATATCTGCAAAACGCCTGCCAGAAACAAAATAATGATTAAAAAAGAGCCATTTTTAGGAATAACCCACTGCTAAAAGCTTAACGTTTGTTCGAATTGCACGCTCCCGGTGCCGGGCGTGTCGAATCGTGGTGCAGGGAAAATGGCGGAATTGTGATTAAGATCTCGCCGGTTACTTATGAAAAAATGAACGTTTTCCAGGCAAAAAAGAGTGATAAAAATTTTTTACTGCCGCTTCGTGGGAAAAACCGGGAATTTGCTGGAGTGCATGCTGTACGGGCTGGAGGCAGTTATCCACTATTCCTGTGGATAACCTTGTGCATTAGAGTTAGAAAACACGCGATAAGCGAGAGAATACGCGGGTTACGCCCAAATTGATGCGAAACGCGGCTTTAGGAAATAGTCTATATTTTTTAACGAATTAGATAAAAGCAATTCCCTCAGCGCCAGCGACACCTGTTGCCATAAAACTTTCATAACCGCCCTTGACAAATGTTAAAAAAGTAATAGTTCTGGGGATAACCCCCTGAGGCTGGTGTTTTATATTGTCACAGTTGAAATTTAGCTCGCGAACGCACTAATCCTCTCTGCGCTACGCTAAATATCCTGACACGCTACTGGTTTTCCATCCAGTGTTTTTTACTGGCAATCCTGGCCACAACGAGTAAAATTACTCACCTGCCGCTTATTCTGTCATCAGGTCGTCGCCCATGAGTAAACCGTTCAAATTGAATTCTGCTTTCCGTCCTTCCGGGGATCAGCCCGAGGCCATTCGTCGCCTGGAAGAGGGGCTGGAAGACGGGCTGGCGCACCAGACCCTGCTGGGGGTAACCGGTTCGGGTAAAACCTTCACCATTGCCAACGTCATTGCCGATCTTCAGCGTCCTACGATGGTTCTCGCGCCGAACAAAACGCTGGCGGCGCAGCTGTATGGTGAGATGAAAGAGTTCTTCCCGGAAAACGCGGTGGAGTATTTCGTCTCCTACTACGACTACTACCAGCCGGAAGCCTACGTTCCCAGCTCCGACACGTTTATCGAGAAAGATGCCTCGGTGAACGAACATATCGAGCAGATGCGTTTGTCGGCGACCAAGGCGCTGCTGGAGCGTCGTGATGTGGTGGTGGTGGCCTCGGTGTCGGCGATCTACGGCCTGGGCGATCCGGATCTCTATCTCAAGATGATGCTGCACCTGACGCAGGGGATGATCATCGATCAGCGTGCAATTTTGCGCCGTCTGGCGGAGCTGCAGTACACCCGTAACGATCAGGCGTTCCAGCGCGGGACCTTCCGCGTACGTGGTGAGGTGATTGATATCTTCCCAGCGGAATCGGACGACATGGCGCTGCGCGTGGAGCTGTTCGATGAAGAGGTTGAACGCCTGTCGCTGTTCGACCCGCTGACCGGTCATGTGGAGTCGGTGATCCAGCGCTTCACCATCTACCCGAAAACGCACTACGTGACGCCACGCGAGCGTATCGTACAGGCGATGGAAGAGATTAAAATTGAGCTGGCAGACCGCCGCAAGGTGCTGCTGGCGAACAACAAGCTGCTGGAAGAGCAGCGCCTGAGCCAGCGTACCCAGTTCGATCTGGAGATGATGAACGAGCTGGGCTACTGCTCCGGCATCGAAAACTACTCGCGCTACCTCTCCGGACGCGGGCCGGGCGAAGCGCCGCCGACACTGTTTGACTACCTTCCGGCGGACGGCCTGCTGGTGATCGACGAATCCCACGTTACGATCCCCCAGATCGGCGGGATGTACCGCGGTGACCGCGCGCGTAAAGAGACGCTGGTGGAGTACGGATTCCGACTGCCGTCAGCGCTGGACAACCGTCCGATGAAGTTTGAAGAATTTGAGGCGCTTGCTCCGCAGACCATCTACGTATCGGCGACGCCGGGCAACTACGAGCTGGAGAAATCCGGTGATGACGTGGTGGACCAGGTTGTGCGTCCGACCGGGCTGCTGGATCCGATTATCGAGGTGCGTCCGGTGGCGACGCAGGTGGACGATCTGCTCTCGGAAATACGTGCCCGCTCTGCCATCAACGAGCGCGTGCTTGTGACCACGCTCACCAAACGTATGGCGGAGGATTTGACGGAGTATCTGGAAGAACACGGCGAGAAGGTGCGGTATCTGCACTCGGATATTGATACCGTGGAGCGTATGGAGATCATCCGCGACCTGCGCCTGGGCGAGTTCGACGTGCTGGTGGGTATCAACCTTCTGCGAGAAGGTCTGGATATGCCGGAAGTGTCGCTGGTGGCGATTCTGGACGCGGACAAAGAGGGCTTCCTGCGTTCCGAGCGCTCGCTGATCCAGACCATTGGCCGTGCCGCGCGTAACGTCAACGGGAAGGCGATTCTGTACGGGGATAAAATCACCCCGTCGATGGCCAAAGCGATTGGCGAAACGGAACGTCGTCGCGAGAAGCAGCAGCGCTATAACGAAGAGCACGGCATCACGCCGCAGGGGCTGAACAAGAAAGTGGTGGATATCCTGGCGCTGGGTCAGAACATTGCGAAGACCAAAGCGAAAGGGCGCGGCAAGGCCCGTTCAGTGGTGGAAGAGGATACCGTCGCGCTGACCCCGAAAGCGTTGCAGCAAAAGATCCACGAGCTGGAAGGGCAGATGATGCAGCACGCGCAGAATCTGGAGTTCGAAGAGGCTGCGCAAATCCGCGATCAGCTTCATCAGCTGCGGGATCTGTTTATTGCGGCATCGTAGTTTTTTGCCCGGTGGGGTTTTCTCCCTCTCCCTGTGGGCTGAGGGATCCCCAGTAATTTTTTTATGCAGAAGCAATAAAGTTGCTTTCTAAATGACTGAGGGCTGTCAGCGATGCCCTGGTCCGGCTGTAAATCGCTGAGGCGTTTGCCTTCCGGCCGGGGCGAGGCGCAGGGAT
>NZ_NRIQ01000053.1:0-28031 GCF_020224095.1 Enterobacter sp. CCUG 70166 | reverse complement strand
GGCACCGCGAAGCGGCGATTTACCGCCGGGAGCCCGGGTTGCCAGGGTGGTGGCGACTGAGCCACCCTGGCACGTTCACCGGTCATGTCGTTACAGAGTAGCAAGGAACATAAAGTGAACGGAATGACCACCACCGCCGTATGTTCCCCTCACCCTAACCCTCTCCCCGGAGGGGCGAGGGGATTGCTCAGTGCTCGCATTAATTTGTGGGGAACCCTCAGCCCCATGGGAGAGGGTCGGGGTGAGGGCATCAGACCGCACCTCTCCCCCAAATTTGATCCCGTCACACAATTTTCATAAAAACGCTTGCCGTGAATTTGCAGTTTATTGATAATGATTATCATTGTTACATTGATTGTTATTTATAAACATTATGTCACCGACCGATAACAGCGCAGCAACACCAGTAAAAACACACACAGCGCCGTCCCCTGCTCCCACAGATCGCCGAATCGACAGCAAAAGCCTGTTGGGTGAGGAGGGACGGGTCATTATCGAGCATGACGGCCAGCACTACCTGCTGCGCCAGACCAATGCCGGAAAACTGATCCTGACTAAATAATCCAGACAACACATTCGCCAGCCACCCAGGTGATCCCCAGGCAGCCAGCGCTTTTCAATTCTTATGGAGAGTTGCTATGCCACACCTGCAATCCGCGTCTTTACGCCCGTCTCTTCTGGCGCTGGCAATTGTCAGCACCCTGCCGGGCGTTGCGTTTGCCGCCACAGACGATATCACCGTTACCGCCACCGGCAACGCCCGCAGCGCCTTCGAAGCCCCCATGATGGTAAGCGTGATTGACGCCACCGCGCCGGAAAACCAGACCGCCAGCTCCGCCGCCGACCTGCTGCGCAAGGTGCCCGGCCTGACGCTGGACGGCACCGGGCGCACCAACGGTCAGGACGTTAACCTGCGCGGTTACGACCGACGTGGCGTGCTGGTGCTGGTGGATGGCGTACGCCAGGGCACCGATACCGGACACCTGAACAGCACGTTCCTCGATCCGGCGCTGATCAAACGTATCGAAGTGGTACGTGGCCCTTCCGCCTTGCTGTACGGCAGCGGCGCGCTGGGCGGCGTAATTTCATATGACACCGTCGACGCCAGCGATCTGCTGGACGCAGGTAAAAATAGCGGCTATCGCGTATTTGCTACCGGTGCAACAGGCGATCACAGCATCGGGATGGGCGCCAGCGCCTATGGCCGCACCGATACCCTGGACGGTGTGGTCTCCTGGTCCAGTCGCGATCGCGGCGACATTCGCCAGAGTGACGGCGCGAGGGCGCCAAACGACGAATCCATCAACAATATGCTGGCGAAAGGCAGCTGGAAAATTGATCCGGCTCAGACGCTGAGCGGCTCCCTGCGCTACTACAACAACGACGCGCAGGAGCCGAAAAATCCGCAGACCACGGATGCCAGCAGCAGTAACCCGATGACCGATCGTTCCACCATTCAGCGCGATGCCCAGCTTGGCTACCGCATTGCGCCAGCCGGAAACGACTGGCTGAACGCCGATGCGAAAATTTACTGGTCCGAAGCGCGGATCAACGCCCAGAACATCGACGCCAGCGGCGAGTTCCGTAAGCAGACCACCAAAGGCGGCAAAGTGGAAAACCGCACCCGCCTGTTCAGCGACTCCTTCGCCTCGCACCTGCTGACCTACGGCGGGGAATACTACCGTCAGGAGCAACACCCTGGCGGCGCGACCACCGGCTTCCCGGACGCTAAAATCGACTTCAGCTCCGGCTGGTTGCAGGATGAGATCACCCTGCGCGACCTGCCGGTAACGCTTCTCGGCGGGACGCGTTACGACAACTACCGCGGCAGCAGCGACGGTTACGACGACGTGGATGCGGATAAATGGTCATCACGCGCCGGGTTAACCGTGAGTCCAACCGACTGGCTGATGCTCTTCGGCTCTTACGCCCAGGCCTTCCGCGCGCCAACGATGGGCGAGATGTATAACGACTCAAAGCACTTCTCTATCGGCAGCTTCTACACTAACTACTGGGTGCCGAACCCGAACCTGCGTCCGGAGACCAACGAAACCCAGGAGTTCGGTTTTGGGCTGCGTTTTGACGATCTGCTACTCGCCAACGACGCGCTGGAGTTCAAAGCCAGCTACTTCGACACCAAAGCGAAAGATTACATCTCTACCACCGTCGATTTTGCGGCGGCCACTACCATGTCCTATAACGTACCAAATGCCAAAATCTGGGGCTGGGACATGATGGCGACCTACTCGACCAGCCTGTTCAACCTCGACGTGGCCTACAACCGCACGCGCGGGAAAGATACCGACACGGGTGAATATATCTCCAGCATCAACCCGGACACCGTCACCAGCAAGCTGGATATACCGGTGGCGCAAAGCGGCTTCTCCGTGGGCTGGATCGGCACCTTCGTCGAACGTTCAACGCACATCAGCAGCAGCTACAGCGAGCAGCCTGGCTACGCAGTAAATGATTTCTACGTCAGTTATAAAGGCCAGCAGCAGTTCAAAGGCATCACCACCACCCTCGTGCTGGGGAACGCCTTCGACAAAGCCTACTGGTCACCGCAGGGCATCCCGCAGGATGGCCGCAACGGCAAGATCTTCGTCAGTTATCAATGGTAATTCCCTTCGGGGCAACGATTCAGAAGGATAAGATTATGGGTCACTACACACGCTGGCTTGAGCTTAAAGAAGAACATCCGGGTAAGTACGCCCGTGATATCGCCGGATTAATGCACATCAGCGAAGCAGAGCTGGCATTTGCGCGCGTTGGACACGACGCCTGGCGGCTGCGCGGTGAAATCCGCGAGATTCTGGCAGCGCTGGAGTCCGTGGGGGAAACCAAATGCATCTGCCGTAACGAATACGCCGTTCACGAACAGGTTGGAGCGTTTACTCACCAGCACCTCGGCGGTCATGCCGGGCTGGTGCTGAATCCGCGCGCGCTGGATCTGCGTTTGTTCCTCAACCAGTGGGCGAGCGCGTTTCACATTAGCGAAACGACCTCCCGCGGCGAACGTCAGAGCATTCAGTTCTTCGATCATCAGGGCGACGCTTTACTGAAGGTCTACACCACGGATCACACCGACGTTGCCGCCTGGGGCGACGTCCTGACCCGTTTTATCATTGCCGATAACCCCGCTCTGGCGCTGAAGGCTGTCGAAGCCCCCGCGCATTCCGACGGTGCAGATGCAGGCTCGGTGGAGAAAGAGTGGCGCGCCATGACCGACGTGCATCAATTCTTTAGCTTATTGAAGCGCCATAACCTGAGCCGCCAGCAGGCGTTTCGTCTGGTGAGTGACGATCTGGCCTGTAAGGTGGATAACAGCGCGCTGGCACAACTGCTGGAGAGGGCGCAACAGGACGGAAACGAAATCATGATCTTCGTCGGCAACCGCGGTTGCGTGCAGATCTTCACCGGTGTGGTGGAAAAACTGACGCCCATGAAGGGCTGGCTGAACATCTTCAACCCAACCTTTACCCTGCATCTGCTGGAGGAGACTATCGCGGAGACGTGGGTTACGCGTAAGCCCACGGCAGACGGACACGTTACCAGCCTGGAGCTGTTTGCTGCGGATGGAACTCAGATCGCCCAGCTCTACGGGCAGCGTACCGAAGGCGAGCCGGAGCAGAGCCAGTGGCGCCGCCAGATTGACGCTCTGACGCCAGAAGGGCTGGCCGCATGAAAAACTGGTTTGCCCTGCTCTGCGCCCTGCCGCTGGTCGCCGTCGCCGCGCCGGAGAGAATTGTCGCCCTCGGCGGCGACGTGACGGAGATCGTCTACGCCCTCGGCGCGGAGTCTTCTCTGGTTGCGCGCGACAGTACCAGCCAGTGGCCGCAGGTGACAAACGCGCTGCCTGACGTGGGGTATCTCCGCCAGCTGAATGCGGAGGGAATTCTGTCCGTACGCCCGACGCTGGTGCTGGCAAGCGACCAGGCGCAACCCTCTCTGGCGCTGAAACAGGTTGAACAGAGCCACGTCCGGGTGGTTACCGTTCCCGGCACGCCTGACCTGCGCACGATTGACGAAAAAGTGCGGGTGATAGCTCAGGCGACGCATCATGAGGTGCAAGGGGAAACCCTGCGCAACTCGCTGCGTCAGGCGCTGGCGGCTCTGCCCTCAACACCGCTCAACAAGCGGGTGCTGTTTATCCTCAGCCACGGCGGAATGACCGCAATGGCGGCCGGGCAACAGACCGGCGCGGATGCGGCAATACGCGCCGCCGGGTTGCAGAACGCCATGCAGGGCTTTACCCGCTATCAGCCGCTCTCCCAGGAGGGGGTAATGGCCAGCCAGCCGGATCTGGTGGTGATTTCGCAGGACGGCCTTAACGCGCTGGGCGGCGAACAAAATCTGTGGAAACTGCCCGGTCTGGCGCAAACGCCAGCGGGGCGAAGCAAGCAGGTGCTGGCTATTGATGACATGGCCCTGCTGGGCTTCAGCGTCCGCACGCCGAAAGCCATACAACAGTTGCGTGCCAGAGCGGAGCAACTGCCCTGATGTCCCGGCGCATCACGTTATCGTTATGGCTTCTGGCGGGGTTGCTTACCGTCATGACGTTCATGGCTACCGGTTTTGGGGCGTTACGCCTGCCGGTGAACGTGCTGTGGAGCGGCAGCGATGAGACGCTACGCCAGATCTGGCTCACCATCCGTCTGCCCCGCGTGCTGCTGGCGCTGGTGATTGGCGGGTCGCTGGCGCTCGCCGGCTGCGTCATGCAGGGGCTGTTCCGCAATCCGCTGGCCGACCCGGGCCTGCTCGGGATCAGCAGCGGTGCGGCGCTGGCCGTCGCCCTGTGGGTGGTGCTCCCGCTCTCGCTGCCCGCGCTGGTGATGCTTTATGCCCCGATGCTGGCGGCATTTTTTGGGGCGCTGGCAGCCACAGGCGTGATCTTCCTGCTCAGCAAGCAGCGTGACACCTCTCTGTCACGTCTGTTGCTGGTGGGTATAGCCATCAATGCCCTGTGCGGTGCGGCAGTGGGTGTGCTTTCGTGGGTCAGCAATGACGCCCAGTTGCGTCAGCTTTCACTCTGGGGAATGGGAAGTCTCGGTCAGGCGCAGTGGTCAACGCTGCTCGCCGTGATCTCGCTGATGGTGCCTGCCGCTCTGGCGATCTGGCGTTGTGCCAGCGCGTTAAATTTACTGCAACTGGGTGAAGAGGAAGCGCATTACCTCGGCGTGGACGTTGCCCTTGTACAGCGAATATTACTGTTATGCAGCGCTCTGCTGGTCGCTGCGGCTGTCGCCGTCAGCGGCGTGATTGGCTTTGTCGGACTTGTGGTGCCGCACCTGATGCGCATGTGGCTGGGCGCCGATCACCGGGCAACCCTCCCCGGCACGGTTCTCGCGGGCGCTTTTCTGCTGCTGGTGGCGGATACGGTAGCCCGCACTCTGGTCGCCCCGGCAGAAATGCCGGTCGGGTTGCTCACCAGCATCCTTGGCGCCCCCTGGTTCTTATGGCTCATTTTTCGTCGTGGAGAACAGCATGGCTGAACGTTATACGGCTGAAAATCTGACTTTTACCCGGTCTGGCCGCACGCTGACAGATAACGTTTCGCTGACACTGTCGAAGGGAGAGCTGGTTACATTGATCGGTCCCAACGGCGCGGGGAAATCCACGCTGCTGCGACTGCTGACCGGCTACCTGAAACCCGACAGCGGCGGCTGTTCGCTGGCGGGGAAAGCGCTGGATGAATGGCACCCGGAGACGCTGTCCCGCTATCGGGCAGTGATGCGTCAGCATACTCAGCCTGGATTTGACTGGCTGGTGGAGGAGATCGTTGGAATGGGGCGTGCTCCCTGGTCGCGTCAACCTGAACCGACGATTGTGCGTGAGGTGATGCAGCTGGCCGGTTGCCTGCCGCTGGCTGGCAGACGTTACCATTCCCTCTCGGGTGGCGAGCAGCAGCGCATCCAGCTCGCCCGCGCGCTGGCGCAGCTGTGGCGTGAGGGAACGCCGCGCGGCTGGCTGTTTCTCGACGAACCCACTTCAGCGCTGGATCTCTACCACCAGCAGCATCTGCTGCGCCTGTTGAAATCGCTGACCCGGCTGGGTCATCTTCACGTCTGCGTGGTGCTGCACGATCTTAATCTCGCCGCGTTATGGTCGGACCGGATCCTGCTGTTACACAACGGCAGGATTGTTTCTCAGGGCATACCGGAGACGGTATTGCAGGCCGACGCGCTGGCGCGCTGGTACGGTGCGCAGGTGCACGTCGGCAGACATCCGGCGCACGCCGCGCCGCAGGTTTTTCTCGCCCCTTAGCTTGAGCAGCTCACTTCCAGTCGCTTGCCCCAGTCCGGCGGGCGGCTGACATAGTCATCCTCCCGGTCGGCAAACGGCGTGCGCAGGGCGATATGCAGCCGATGCAGCTCGGCATAATCCCCCTGCTCTGCCTGCTCAATAGCCCGCTGCGCCAGCCAGTTGCGCAACACCATCGCCGGGTTAACCGCCTTCATCCGCGCCTGGCGGGTATCGTCATCAATCTGTTCCTGCTGTAAACGCGCCCGGTAAGTGGCAAACCAGTCATCAAACGCCTGTCGATCGATGAACTCGTCACGCAGCGGTGAAGTGGCGCTCTGCTGCGCAGTCTGGCTCAGCATACGGAAGGTTCGGGTATAGTCGCTGCCTTCACGCGCCATGATGGCAAACAGCCCATTCAGCAGCGCGTTATCGCCTTTTTCCTGCGTCATCAGCCCCAGCTTGTTGCGCATTAACACACCATATTCCCGCAGCAAGACCTCCTGATAGGTGTCGAGCGCATCGTTCAGGGCATCGACGTCGATAAACGGCGACAGGCTTTGCGCAAGCCGCTGAAGGTTCCACAGCCCCACCGCAGGCTGGTTGTCGAAACGGTAACGCCCCTGATAGTCCGAATGGTTACAGATGTAACCCGGTTGATAGTCATCAAGGAAGCCGTACGGACCGTAGTCAAACGTCAGCCCTAACAGGGACATGTTGTCGGTATTCATCACCCCGTGGGCAAAGCCGACGGCCTGCCAGCGGGCAATCATTGAGGCGGTGCGCGCGACAATATCACGGAACCAGAGAACATAGCGGTCCGGTTCGTTTTGCAGGTGCGGCCAGTGACGTCGAAGGGCGTAATCGGCAAGCTGGCGGACTTTATCCGGCTCGCGGTGATAGTAGAAGTGTTCAAAATGGCCGAAACGCAGATGGCTTTCCGCCACGCGGATCAGCATCGCCCCCTGCTCTATCGTCTCGCGGGCCACCGGCGTGTCGCTGGTGACAATGGACAGCGCGCGTGAGGTGGGGATCCCCAGTGCATGCATCGCCTCGGAAGCCAGACTTTCACGAATGGTTGAACGCAGCACCGCGCGGCCATCCCCCATGCGTGAGTACGGTGTTAACCCTGCCCCTTTCAGGTGCCAGTCGAGCGTTTCGCCATTCGGCAGAACCTGTTCACCCAGCAGGATGCCGCGACCATCGCCGAGCTGTCCCGCCCAGACGCCAAACTGATGTCCGCTGTAGACCTGAGCCAGAGGCTTCATGCCCGGAAGCAGCGTTTCGCCGCCCCAGACACCGGCGCCCTTTTCTGGCTGAAAAAATGTCGAAGGGATGCCAAGCGAATCCGCTAATGCATCGTTATGCCAGATAAGACGCGCGTTCTGTAAAGGCGTGGGCTTAAGCGCGGTGTAAAAGCCGGGTAATTCATCGTGCCAGTGAGCAGTAAAAGACAGGTTCATAAGTCCTCCTGCTTTAAGTGTAGAGGGTTTCCCTTGACGTAAACACGGGCGAAGAAAGGGGTTATTGCTGAACGAGGGTCGTTACGCGTTCTGCCGGGACGGCAGGCCACAGGGTTCCCTGCATTGCGCCAAAATTGAAGGGCAGCACGCGTTGTAAGATGCCGTGATCGTCAATTCCCGAGACCATGACCGACTGACAATGCGGCGCGATCTGCCAGAGGATGGCGCGCATAAATGGCTCGAAAGAGAGCGCCGAGACGCGCTGATGAATAAAGTTTTTATCCAGAATCACCCGTTTGAACAGACCATCATACACCGGTTTAAGGGATGCAGCCCCTGCACCAAAGTTAGCCAGCACTAAGGGGAAATGGATCGCCATTCTTGCAAGCGTCAGATCGTCTTTCCCGTTATTTAAACCTGGATAGTTCTCATTAACAGTAAACTCAAGAAACGGATAACGATCAAGGATTGAAACAGCGTTCTCATTAGTTAATAAAAACTCAACAATTGCAGGTGTAATATTGATCCATGCAATTAACTGATGCTGAATAAAAAATAGCTTACAGGTATCGAGTAATTGCAGTTTTTCCTGAAACAGCACTAATTCATCTTCCTGAGAAAGATGAGGGATAACCAGTTCAGTCGGGATTCGTACGTCCGTACCCACGCCAGTAAAGTTAACCAAAATCTCTAAACCTTTAAGCAAACCTGCACTATCACGCGCCGGAAGGAGTAAAAGTTCAGACTGGTAAGCATTATCTAGCGTAATAATCATCGCCCTTGTCCTGCATTAAAGATGAGAGAGAACATCCTGGAGCAATTGCAGGCACAATTCCACTGTCTTGATTTTAATAAGATTAATTTCATTCTTTCCGTATTAATTTTCAGATTTTTCCCTGAATCTAAAATAATCTTATCCTGGTTATTGAATAATAGCCAGTTTTAGATAAAACAGGCACATGCTGACAAAAATAAGTGGGCAAAAATTTTACTTTAATCCACCCGCAAGAAAAGCCTGACGTCTATTTTCACCGCCAGGCCCTCCGCACTGCATCTTTATGCAGCGGTTAAATACGCCTGGCCTGCCAGAAATTTTTACGCCAGTAAACATTATCGAGAGAGGAGCGCATCACGCCGCGGCTGGTCGAGGCATGAATGAACTGATTATCGGTGTCATAAATGCCGACATGAAGGCCGCTTTCACCGGAACCTGTTTTAAAAAAGACCAGATCGCCGGGCAGGAGCTCGTCTTTATCAATTTCAGTGCCGATTTTCGCCTGCATACGCGTTTCACGCGGAAGCTGTAGGTCAAATTTATCGCGGAAAGTCATCAGCACAAATCCCGAGCAATCCACCCCGCCCCGGCTCATCCCGCCGTAGCGATAAGGGGTGCCGCGCCAGTTGCTGAGCTGATCGTTCAGGCTGGCAATGACCGTAATGGAGTCAGAAAGCCGTGGGTTAGGCGGAGGTGCACGATGGCTACTGCATCCTGCAAGAAATAGCGCCGCAACAAGGAGAAACCAGAATCGCATTTCAGACGAATCCTCTGCTTTTTTTGTTCTTTCGGTAATTTAGCGTGCATCTATGCGGCTGTGCAAGAAAGGTTATTCCTGCGCCGTGGAAATGAGCATCTTGTGGCCTTCAATATCCAGCCTCCGGAACGACATGTGGTAAGCACTCGCAAGATTGGGGGCCGTCAGCACGCTGTCGCGCGTTCCGCTGGCAATCAGTTTGCCACGCGCCAGCAACCACACCCGATGCGCGTGGCGCAACGTATGGTTTAAATCATGGCTGCTCATCACAATGGCGATGCCCTTGCGACACAGCGCGCTGAGCAGAGTATCCAGCGCTGCCTGCTGGGCAACGTCCAATCCGCTCATCGGCTCGTCCAGCAGCAGCAACCGCCCGTGAGGATTTCCCACCGGATGAACCTGAAGGATGACGGCGGCCAGACGCACGCGCTGCCATTCGCCACCGGAAAGCTGGCTGGCCTGTCGGGTGAGCTTATCGTCTAACCCGAGCACCGCAGCAACGTCATGGAGCAATGCTACCTGATTTTTATCAGGCAGGTGCAGCGTCAGGTAGTGCCAGACGGGCATTGCAAAGGGCGGAACCTGCTGCTGAACCAGATAGCTTCGACGGGAGGCAAGTGTAGAGGGTAGCCAGTTGACGAGCGATTGCCCGAGAAAGGTAATCTCCCCTTCCCCGCGGGTCAGCCCCGCCATGCGCGCCAGCAGCGTGCTTTTTCCGGCGCCGTTAGGCCCAACCAGGTGAAGGATTTCACCTGCGTTGACTGCGGCGGTAACAGGCTCAAGACGTCCCTTCCCGGCAACGCCTGTGAGCTGCATCAGCAGCGTCATTATTTCGCCAGCGCCAGTTTGATTGATTCCATCACGATAGGATCTTCAGGCGTCATGTCAGGCGAGAAACGCTGCACGACCTGACCGTCACGGCCAATCAGGAATTTTTCGAAGTTCCACAGAATATCGTCCGGATAGAGCGGCGCGCGACCTTTGCTCGCCATACGCTCATAGAAACCACTCTCTTCAGGCGCAACGGCGGTCGGCGCCGCAGCCACCAGTTTGGCATACAGCGGATGACGATTGTCCCCGTTCACATCAATTTTGCTGAACATCGGGAACGTCACACCATAGGTTGTGCTGCAAAAGGTCTTAATCTCCTCTTCGCTGCCCGGCTCCTGGCCCAGGAACTGGTTGCACGGGAAGCCGAGTACGGTAAAGCCGTCTTTTTCCCAGGCTTTATGAATGTTTTCCAGCTGTTCATACTGCGGCGTAAGGCCACATTTCGATGCCACGTTCACGATGAGCAGTACCTTGCCCTTGTAGCCTTCCAGCGTGGTTTTCTCGCCGTCAATGGTAGTCACTTCGGTATTCAGAATATCAGACTGCATAGCATTCCCTCAGGTTGACTTACAGGTTGTGTTTTAACGTCCAGCTTTTAATAGTAGCCAGATAAAGACCGGTGCGCCCAGCGTTGCGGTCACCACGCCTATCGGCAACTCAGCGGCCGTCAGCGCAAGCCGGGCGATAATATCGGCAATCAGCAGCGTTGCCGCCCCGGCAACCGCCGAGGCAGGAAGCAGGGTTCGGTGGTCCGTAATACCGCACAGGCGCAGCATATGCGGGATCACCAGCCCAATAAAGCCAATCGCCCCCGCCAGCGCCACGCTTACGCCCACCATCCAGCCGATAGCGATAACCAGCACGTTGCGCCAGAAGCCAATCGGCATCCCGAGCTGGCGAGCAGACATTTCGCCCAGCGCGAGAATATTAAGCGGCTGCGCCTGGAACGCCGTCCACAGGATGACCGGGATCAGGAGCACCATCAGCCACCCCTGACGCCAGTCAACGCCACCAAATCCCCCCATCATCCAGTACATTAACTGGCGCAGATCGAAAGAGGTGGAGAAGTAGACGGCCCATGTCATCAGCGCGCTACAGATGATCCCCAACGCTACCCCGGCAAGCAGCAGCCGGCTGGTGGATAAATGGCGACGAGCAAAGCGCAGAAGGATAAGGGTTATCAACAGCGCGCCAAGGATGGCGCTGAGGCTAATCCCCCAGGCGGAGAGCTCGCCTCCCCCCAGCATCACGGCGGCGATAAGCCCGACGCCTGCGCCATTCGACACCCCGAGAAGTCCGGGTTCCGCCAGAGGGTTTTCAAATAATGCCTGCATGATCGTGCCGCACAGCGCCAGCGCAGCGCCGACTAAAAGCACAGCCAGCGTCCGTGGCAGGCGGATCTGCCAGACAAAGAGCTGTCCCTCAGGCGTAAACCAGCTTTCCGGTCCCAGCCACCGATCGCCCGCACACAGGCTGACGGTGGTGGCGACAATCATCAGCACCCCGAGCAGACACAGGCGGCGGAGATCGGAGCGGTGCTGAAGACGGGCAAGATCAAGCATAGACGATAGGTTATCCGGTTGAGATATCATTGATTTTACGGCGGGTTTAGCAAATAGCGCAAAGAAAAAAGGCCGCGTGAGCGGCCTTTTTAGTTAGTTCATATTACTCTGCTTTGGGCGTTGCGTTTTCGACACGGCTTTTTAACTTCTGTCCGGGTCTGAAGGTCACCACGCGGCGGGCTGTAATGGGAATATCTTCCCCCGTCTTCGGGTTACGGCCCGGACGTTGGTTTTTGTCTCGCAAATCAAAATTGCCAAAGCCGGAGAGTTTAACCTGCTCACCATTTTCCAGAGCACGACGGATCTCTTCGAAAAACAGCTCTACCAGCTCTTTGGCATCCCGTTTGCTAAGCCCAAGCTTATCAAACAGATATTCTGACATTTCAGCTTTTGTAAGCGCCATAGGTTCAATCCCTCAATGATGCCTGGAATCGCTCTTTTAATGCCTCTACACATTTGGCGACGGTAGCGGCAATCTCCTCTTCTTCGAGTGTACGGCTGGTATCCTGAAGGATAAGGCTAATAGCGAGGCTCTTGAAACCTTCTGCTACGCCCTTGCCGCGGTACACGTCAAATAAGTTTACGCCAACTACCTGATTTACGCCAACTTTCTTACATTCGGCCAAAATATCTGCTGCGGGCACATTTTCAGCGACCACAACCGCGATATCACGGCGGTTTGCCGGGAAGCGTGAGACGTCCTTTGCCTGAGGAATGACGCGGTCTGCAACCGGGTTCCACTCCAGCTCGAATACGATGGTACGGCCATTCAGATCCAGCTTACGTTCCAGCTCCGGGTGAACAACCCCAATAAAACCAACACGTTTGCCGTCTAAATAGATCGCCGCACTCTGGCCCGGATGCAGGGCTGGAATCGCTTCTGCGCGGAATTCAATTTCGGATAATTTACCGGTCAGATCGAGAATCGCTTCCAGATCGCCCTTCATATCGTAGAAATCAACCGTCCCTTTTGCCAGGTCCCAGTGCTCTTCATAGCGGTTACCGCTGATGGCGCCAGCCAGCATGAGATCCTGACGGATGCCTAAATTGGCCTGAGTATCCGGTACAAAGCGCAAACCGCTTTCGAAAATACGCACGCGGTTCTGCTGACGGTTCTGGTTATAAACGATAGTACCCAGCAGTCCCGTCCACAGGGACAGTCGCATCGCTGACATCTCGCTGGAGATCGGGCTTGGCAGGATCAGGGCTTCCTGACCCGGGTGGATCAGCTGTTGCAGCTTAGGATCAACGAAGCTGTAGGTGATCACTTCCTGGTAGCCTTTGTCGTTCAGCATGGTTTTCACACGCTTCAGTGACAGATCGGCTTCGCGATGGCTGCCCATCACCAGACCCGCCTGCACCGGCTCGTCAGGGATATTGTTGTAGCCGTAAACGCGGGCCACTTCTTCCACCAGATCTTCTTCGATCTCCATGTCGAAACGCCAGGATGGTGCAACGGCTTTCCACTCGTCCTGACCTTCAGTGACTTCGCAGCCCAGACGCGTCAGAATGTCGGTCACCTGCGCATCGGCAACGTGGTGACCAATCAGGCGATCCAGCTTGCTGCGGCGCAGGGTAATGGTCGCACGCTTCGGCAGTGTCGCTTCGTTGGTCACATCAATTACCGGACCCGCTTCACCGCCGCAGATATCGATCAGCAGGCGAGTCGCACGCTCCATCGCTTTGTATTGCAGCGCAGGATCCACGCCACGCTCATAGCGGTGAGAAGCGTCAGTGTGCAGACCGTGACGGCGTGCGCGGCCGGTGATGGAGAGCGGGCTGAAGAACGCGCATTCCAGCAGGACGTTTTGCGTCTCGTCGTTAACGCCAGAGTGCTCGCCGCCGAAGATACCGCCCATCGCCAGCGCTTTGTTGTGATCGGCAATCACCAGGGTGTCGGCGTTCAGTTTCGCTTCGCTGCCGTCCAGCAGAACCAGGGTTTCGCCCTCTTTCGCCATGCGCACGACGATCCCACCTTCGATACGATCTTTATCAAAGGCGTGCATTGGCTGGCCCAGCTCCAGCAGAACATAGTTGGTGACGTCAACCACGGCGTCGATAGAACGGATACCGCAGCGACGCAGTTTCTCTTTCATCCACAGCGGGGTTGGCGCTTTAACGTTAATACCTTTCACCACACGACCGAGGTAGCGTGGGCAGGCCTCAGGCGCGTCTACCTGAATCGGCAGCACGTCACTGATGGCTGCCTCAACCGGAGTGATCTCCGGCTCGTTCAGTTCGGTCTGGTTCAGAACGGCCACGTCGCGGGCTACACCGATGATACCTAAGCAGTCGGCACGGTTTGGCGTCACGCTGATTTCGATGGTGTTGTCATCAAGCTTCAGGTATTCGCGGATATCGGTACCCACTGGTGCATCCTGCGGCAGCTCGATAATCCCGGAGTGATCGTCGGAAATGCCCAGCTCAGAGAAGGAGCACAGCATGCCTTCAGACGGCTCACCGCGCAGCTTAGCCGCTTTGATTTTGAAATCGCCCGGCAGTACCGCGCCGACGGTCGCCACGGCTACCCTCAGGCCCTGTCGGCAGTTTGGCGCACCACAGACGATATCCAGCAGACGGTCACCGCCCACATTGACTTTTGTTACGCGCAGTTTGTCGGCGTTAGGGTGCTGACCACACTCAACCACTTCACCTACCACGACGCCGGTAAAGGCGCCAGAAACAGGATCCACGCCATCAACTTCCAGACCCGCCATGGTGATCTGGTTAGAAAGCGCGTCGCTGTCCAGCGTGGTATTAACCCATTCGCGTAACCACAGTTCACTGAATTTCATTGTTCTTTCCTGCCCTTATTTAAACTGTTTGAGGAAACGCAGATCGTTTTCGAAGAACGCACGTAAGTCGGTTACGCCGTAGCGCAGCATGGTAAGACGCTCCATGCCCATACCGAACGCAAAGCCGGAGTATACTTCCGGATCGATACCTACGTTGCGCAGTACGTTTGGATGTACCATGCCGCAGCCCAGCACTTCCAGCCATTTACCGTTTTTACCCATCACGTCAACTTCCGCAGAAGGTTCAGTGAACGGGAAGTAGGACGGACGGAAACGAACCTGCAAATCTTCCTCAAAGAAGTTGTTCAGGAAATCGTGCAGTGTGCCTTTCAGGTTGGTGAAGCTGATGTTTTTATCAACAATCAGACCTTCCATCTGGTGGAACATTGGGGTGTGGGTCTGATCGTAGTCGTTACGGTATACGCGACCCGGCGCGATGATGCGGATCGGTGGAGCCTGCTCCTTCATGGTACGGATCTGAACGCCAGATGTCTGAGTACGCAGCAGACGGGTGGCGTCAAACCAGAAAGTGTCGTGGTCAGCGCGTGCCGGATGATGGCCAGGAATGTTAAGGGCATCGAAGTTGTGGTAGTCATCTTCAATTTCCGGGCCAGTCGCCACGGTAAAGCCGAGCTCACCGAAGAAACTTTCAATTCGATCGATAGTACGGGTAACCGGATGCAGACCGCCGTTTTCGATACGGCGACCCGGCAGAGAAACGTCAATCGTTTCTGCCGCCAGACGCGCATTCAGTACTGCGCTTTCCAGCTCGGCTTTACGTGCGTTCAGCGCCTGTTGTACCTGCTCTTTGGCTTCGTTAATCACTGCACCTGCTGCCGGGCGCTCCTCTGCTGGCAGCTCACGCAGGGTAGTCATCTGAAGGGTCAGATGCCCTTTCTTGCCCAGATATTCGACGCGGACATTGTCTAACGCGGCAACATCTGAGGCCTGGTTAATGGCGGCCGTTGCACTGGCAACCAGCTCTGCGAGATGTGACATGGTTTTCCTCATTATGTCGGTGCAGACACCGAATTGTTGGACGTAATCTCTCAAATTCAGGCACAAAAAAAGCCTCCATCGGGAGGCTTATCTGGCGCTGTTTTTCGTTTCATCTTTCACGCGCTAGCCTCCTGAAGTCAGGTGCTAAAGTAAAAGAAGAAGCGGAAAATAGCAGCATTCATGCTTGCGTTACCTTGTAGGGTAAAAACCGTTAAGACCTTATTGAAAAGCCTGGACGGGTAAATGTCAATCTTCTGATAAGGCGATATGAAAAGAGGGAGCAAAGCCCCCTCTTTCAACTGGCTTATGCCAGTGCTGCTTTCGCTTTTTCGACCAGAGCGGTGAACGCTACTTTGTCGAATACTGCGATGTCAGCCAGGATCTTACGGTCGATTTCAACAGAGGCTTTTTTCAGGCCGTTGATGAATTTGCTGTAAGAAATACCGTTCTGACGTGCTGCTGCGTTGATACGCGCAATCCACAGTTGACGGAACTGACGCTTACGCTGACGACGGTCACGGTAAGCGTACTGACCTGCTTTGATAACAGCCTGGAAGGCAACGCGGTATACGCGTGAACGCGCACCGTAGTAGCCTTTAGCTTGTTTCAAAATTTTCTTGTGACGTGCACGTGCAATTACACCACGTTTTACGCGAGCCATGTGTGCTCTCCTGTATCTATTCTAAGTTAAAAAAGTTAAACGTTAACGACTTATGCGTACGGCAGGCACGCGATGACCAGGCCCAGATCGCCTTTAGAAACCATGGCTTTTGGACGCAGGTGACGTTTACGCTTGGTAGCTTTCTTAGTCAGAATGTGACGCAGGTTAGCGTGCTTGTGCTTAAAACCACCTTTACCGGTTTTTTTGAAGCGCTTAGCAGCACCGCGTACGGTCTTAATTTTTGGCATTTTAATAACTTCCACTTCGCATTGTTAAATAAACGAAACATAGGCGAACAAAACCTATGGGGCCCGAAGGCTCCACAGATTTTGCTGCTTGAAGGCCTTACTGTTTCTTCTTAGGAGCGAGCACCATGATCATCTGGCGGCCTTCGATCTTCGTTGGGAAGGATTCGACTACTGCCAGTTCACTCAGATCTTCACGGACGCGGTTAAGCACTTCCATACCAATCTGTTGGTGGGCCATCTCACGACCGCGGAAACGCAGCGTGATCTTGGCCTTATCGCCATCTTCCAGAAAGCGAATCAGGCTGCGGAGTTTTACCTGATAATCGCCATCGTCGGTACCAGGACGGAATTTGATTTCCTTAACCTGGATAACTTTTTGCTTCTTCTTCTGTTCCTTAGAAGATTTACTCTTTTCATAAAGGAACTTGCCGTAGTCCATAATACGACAAACTGGCGGTTCGGCGTTAGGGCTGATTTCAACTAAATCTACTCCAGCTTCTTCAGCTTTTTCGATCGCTTCTCTCAGACTCACAATCCCCAGTGGTTCACCTTCAAGATCTGTTAAGCGAACTTCCTGGGCGCGAATCTCGCCATTGATACGATTCGGACGTGCCGTTTGAACTCGTTTTCCGCCTTTAATACCTTATTCCTCCAGTTGTTGAAGACTGCGGCTGCGAATCTCTTGTTGCAGCTTCTCAATCACTTCACTTACGTCCAGGCTCCCCAGGTCTTTACCACGGCGGGTGCGAACGGCAACTTTGCCTGCTTCCACCTCTTTATCACCACAGACCAACATATACGGGACACGACGTAAAGTGTGCTCGCGGATTTTAAAGCCAATCTTCTCATTTCTCAAGTCTGCTTTTACGCGAATGCCCGCATTTTGTAGTTTCTGCGTCAATTCTTTAACGTAATCCGCCTGAGAATCGGTAATGTTCATCACAACTACCTGCACTGGCGCAAGCCAGGTTGGGAAGAAGCCCGCGAACTCTTCAGTCAGGATGCCGATGAAGCGCTCCAGTGAACCGAGAATCGCACGGTGAATCATAACCGGCACCTGACGCTCGTTGTCTTCGCCAACATAAGAGGCGCTTAAACGCTGCGGCAGGGAGAAGTCCAGCTGTACCGTTCCGCACTGCCATGCGCGATCGAGGCAGTCATACAGGGTAAATTCAATTTTTGGACCGTAGAATGCGCCCTCGCCCAGCTGGTATTCGAACGGAATACCGTTCTCTTCCAGCGCCACGGCGAGATCCGCCTCTGCGCGATCCCATGTCTCATCGCTACCGATACGTTTTTCCGGACGCGTTGAGAGTTTGACCACGATCTTCTCGAAGCCAAAGGTGCTGTACATATCGTAGACCATACGAATACAGGCGTTAACTTCATCACGTACCTGATCTTCAGTACAGAAGATATGCGCATCATCCTGAGTAAAGCCACGAACACGCATCAGACCGTGCAGCGCACCTGATGGCTCGTTACGGTGGCAGCTACCGAACTCCGCCATACGCAGCGGCAGATCGCGGTAGGATTTCAGACCCTGGTTGAAGATCTGAACGTGGCCCGGACAGTTCATTGGCTTAATGCAGTATTCACGGTTCTCAGACGAAGTGGTGAACATCGCATCTTTGTAGTTGTCCCAGTGGCCGGTTTTTTCCCACAGCACACGGTCCATCATGAACGGGCCTTTCACTTCCTGATACTGGTACTCTTTCAGCTTGGAGCGCACGAACGTTTCCAGTTCACGGAAGATTGTCCAGCCGTCGTTATGCCAGAACACCATCCCCGGCGCTTCTTCCTGCATATGATACAGGTCAAGCTGCTTACCGATTTTACGGTGGTCACGCTTAGCCGCCTCTTCCAGGCGTTGCAGGTACGCGTTCAGGGCTTTCTTATCGGCCCATGCGGTACCATAGATACGCTGCAACATTTTATTGTTGCTGTCGCCACGCCAGTAGGCGCCTGCGATTTTCATCAGTTTGAAGTGATGACAGAAGCGCATATTCGGCACGTGCGGTCCACGGCACATGTCGACATATTCTTCGTGATGGTACAAGCCAGGCTTGTCATCATGAGCGATGTTTTCATCAAGAATGGAGACTTTATAGCTCTCGCCGCGCTTCACGAAGGTTTCACGCGCTTCATGCCAGCTGACTTTCTTCTTGATGACGTCATAGTTCGTTTCGGCGAGCTCATGCATACGTTTTTCGAGCGCGTCGATATCTTCCTGTGTCAGGGTGTGGTCAAGGTCAACGTCGTAGTAGAAGCCGTTGTCGATAACCGGGCCGATCGCCATTTTGGTGTTGGGCCACAGCTGCTTAATAGCATGACCTAACAGGTGCGCACAGGAGTGACGAATGATCTCCAGACCTTCTTCGTCTTTCGCGGTGATGATCGCAAGCGTTGCATCGCTTTCAATCAGATCGGACGCGTCTACCAGTTCACCGTTTACGCGGCCTGCAATGGTTGCTTTTGCGAGTCCAGGACCGATATCCAGGGCAACATCCATTGGGCTTACAGCGTGGTCGAAATGGCGTTGGCTGCCATCAGGAAGAGTAATTACAGGCATTTTATATCCTTATTTGCAGTGATGCCCCACACATAAGAGCATATACAAAGAAAATAATCGTGATTAAACAGTAGATTACGAAACCATCTGACCAACAATCGTCAAATTGGTTCGTCATCATGCACCTGCCGATTCAGATAAATGCGGATTTACGGCAAGCAGCGTAATGGTAACACTATTAACAGGGCGAATGCACCTTCCCGCGACCGATTTGAACCGCTCATCCTTATGTCTGCGTTCATGAACTTTTGTTGACGGGGGCTCGCAATCCGAAAGTGCTGAGCTATTCTTGATCTGGTCCTTAAACATCGAAGGGGTATCACATGAATGTATCGAGCAGAACCGTTGTGATATTGAATCTACTTTCCGCTGCTGGTCTGGTATTGATACTGGCCGACAGATTCCACTGGTTTTGAGCCGAACCGCTGTTCTGGCATAACCTGTTGTCCCGGGTAAAGCGCTTTCTGGCGCAGACTTTGGTAGACTAAGGGTATCAACTGACAAGGATTGGGTTATGCCAACAAAAAGATTTGCCGTTAAGCACTGGAAAATGGTCGTGGTGTTAATCGCTATTTGCGGCGCGATGTTGCTGCTGCGCTGGGCCGCGATGATCTGGGGCTAATATTATGTCAGCGACAACGTGCCGTGAATTTACTGAATAAATCTTAACTATCTTTACGATAATTTATGGTCCAAAACCGGTACGTCATAATCAGGTTTTCGCCAGGCTGGGACAGCGTATATATTCCATCACATGTGGCAATTGAAATATCAGGACCACTCACCCGCCACCAGCTTGTGTACATCAAATGCATCATTCATTGACTGGCCGGTAGACTGGGAGCCAGGGGCAATGTTGGAGCCTGCTTCAACATCAGAGGCTTTAGCGATCCCGACTGGGCTGTTAACGTCACTGGCAGGTTGCGTCATATTATCAGCAGCAAATACGCCAAATGAAAGTGCGGAAAGCACCATCGCTACTGTAGCGGTTTTGATTTTTTTCATAATTCTGTTCTCATACTTAATTAATGCAGAAATGCCTGAGGCGAGTTTTTTGCCTGTGCCGTAAGTGTAGATCTGGATCACACTTTTGCCTAGTCAAATTATTTATCAAATCGTGTCAAATAAACTGAATAAGGCCTGGTCGCCTAATTATGGAGAAATTATGAAGACGAAAGCATGCCTATTATTTCAAAACGCCGTTTAATATAAATAAGCACAGTTTCAAAAAATAAAAAACAGGCCGAGAATAGTCCCGGCCCGAAGAAATTACATTTTATAATCTAAAGAAATCGTGGTTCGGCGATCGGTATGTTCCGGCGCGGAATCAGGCGGTGATGAGTTCCAGGTTACGTTGTACGCCACCTTGAGTCCAAAGTGTTCGTTGATAGCCACGTTCAACGCACTTTCAGAATTCAGCGTTGTATCTTCAGCACCAAACACCGACACACCCTGGGTGAATTTCGCGTTGTCAGTCATTTGCCATGCGTAGGTGCCCGATGCATAACCCAGCGGCTGGGTTTCATCTTCGCCGTTGGTGTACTCGTCGTAACGGACACCCGGACCGAATTCAAAACGGAGGCTGTGCACCGGTCCATTCAGGAACTGACGACCATAACCCGCAGTCATGACATCGCGCTGGCGATAGCCGTTGTAGCGGTCAGTAAGCCAACTCGCCTGCCCAAACAGGTAGTCATAATCTGTCATGTTGTAACGGCTACGCCCACCTACCGCGTATTTCTCAGAGGAGCGTTCATCGTTAGCAGACGTGTTGCTGGCATTGCCCCACAGCGACCAGGCCGTGGTGTTGCCGTACCAGGTCAGGGTGCTGTCTGCGGTCATGGAGGAGCTTTTCGTGTTACCGGATTGCGCCAGATACCCGGCATTCACGTTACCTTCAAAGGGTTTTTTGGCAGTGGAGGGATCGTCCATGACAGTAAAAACGGTATCATCGGCGGTTGCATTCAGTGACGCAAATACGCCACCCGCCAGCATCAGTGCTGCGGGTACTGTCTTCAAAAGCTTCATTTATTTTAGGAGTCCGTACAACATAAAAAGAGACCGTCACGGTCTCGGAAACTTTCTTGCGGATCAATGACAAGGCGACCATAGAAAGGTAACAAATTATAAAAAGCCGCAAATAACATAGCAATAATTTCTTCTTTCATTTTTTGAATAAGAACGATCCCAAAACGCGATTTAATGTATATACCCGGCCAAGGTTTTTTGTCAGCATTCATTTTTAAAATCATACTGTTATTTACGTTGCCTTCCTGCCAAACGGTGCCAGGCTTAAAATAACCCATGATAAAAGGAGGTCATGATGGCTTCGATTTACACGCTGACGCTCTCCCCTTCCCTCGACTCTGCGACCATGACGCCGCAAATCTATCCGGAAGGTAAGCTGCGCTGTAGCGCGCCGGTGTTTGAGCCGGGCGGCGGCGGCATTAACGTGGCGCGCGCAATTACCCATCTCGGCGGAAAAGCAACCGCCATCTTCCCCGCTGGCGGCGCCACAGGTGAGCATCTGGTTGCGTTGCTGGCAGATGAACAGGTTGCCGTAGATACCGTTGACGCCAGAGACTGGACCCGGCAAAACCTGCATGTCCATGTTGAATCCAGCGGCGAGCAATATCGTTTTGTGATGCCAGGGGCGAAGTTGAGCGATGATGAGTTTCGTCAACTGGAAGAGAAAGTGCTGACCATTGAAAGCGGCTCATTGCTGGTGATCAGCGGTAGCCTGCCGCCGGGCGTCAAAACAGAAAAGCTGACGGCACTGGTTCAGGCGGTGCTCCAGCGCGGCATCCGCTGCATTGTCGATAGCTCAGGCGATGCCCTGAAGGCGGCGTTAGAGCCCGGACAACTTGAACTTGTCAAACCTAACCAGAAAGAGCTCAGTGCGCTTGTCAATCGCGAGCTCAACCAGCCTGATGACGTGCGTACTGCCGCAGAAGAGCTGGTACGCACGGGCAAAGCGCATCGCGTTGTAGTCTCTCTCGGTCCTCAGGGTGCGCTGGCCGTCGACAAGACGGGCTGCGTGCAGGTTGTTCCACCGCCGATGAAAAGTCAGAGTACCGTGGGTGCCGGTGACAGTATGGTTGGCGCGATGGTGCTGAAGCTGGCGCAGGGCGCTTCGCTTCTGGAGATGGCACGCTATGGCGTCGCGGCAGGGAGCGCTGCCACCATCAATCAGGGAACCCGTCTGTGTTCGCTTGCGGATACCCAGAAAATTGTCGATTACCTGGCGAGAAGCTGAACGTGCTTCCCCTTCCCGTGGAGGGGGAAGTCGCCAAATATGGCTTATCGACTATGCTAAGAAAACTTTCAGGATAACAACGAGGTGAATTATGAGCAGTGGTGATATCACCCGCTACGTCGTAACCGTCAATATTCATGAAGCATCGCTGACCGAACTGAATGAACTCAACAACGCTTTCACGCGGGCGAATTTTCTGCTCACGCTGACGGACGATGAGGGCAATATTCACGATCTCGGCTCGCTGGCCTTTGGCCTGATAAGCCCGCTGAGTCAGGAGGAGGTGAAGGCGCTGGCCAGTAGCCTGGTGGAAAGCGTGACTGACAAAGCCACGGAAATTGATGTGGATAGCTGGGAAAACTGGCATAAAAAAGAACAATAAGTGCCCTGTACAAAATTAAACCGCTCAGTTGTGCGTTAGTTCCTGTTTTTTTATAGCCGTTTTGCGCTAACTTTATGATCTGGCAGACAACATGGGAGAGACATCATGTGGCAGGCTATCAGTCATCTTTTAAGTGAGCAGCTGGGTGAAGGTGAAATTGAACTGCGTAACGAACTGCCAGGCGGAGAGATCCATGCCGCATGGCATTTACGTTACGCCGGGCGCGATCTCTTCGTGAAATGTGATGAGCGCGAATTGCTCCCCATTTTTACGGCCGAAGCCGATCAGCTTGAGTTGTTATCGCGCAGTAAAACAGTCAACGTTCCACAGGTTTTAGCCGTTGGCAGCGATCGTGACTACAGCTTTCTGGTGATGAACTATCTTCCGGCGCGCCCTCTGGATGCGCACAACGCCTTTATTCTCGGCCAACAGATCGCCCGTTTGCACCAGTGGAGCGATCAACCTCAGTTTGGGCTCGATTTCGATAACGACCTCTCTACCACCCCACAGCCAAACGCGTGGCAACGCCGCTGGTCGACTTTTTTCGCCGAGCAGCGCATAGGCTGGCAGCTGGAGCTGGCCGCTGAAAAGGGACTAGCGTTCGGCAACATCGACGCGATTGTTGAACACATTCAGCAGCGTCTGGCTTCGCATCAGCCACAGGCTTCCCTTCTGCACGGTGATTTATGGTCGAACAACTGCGCGCTTGGGCCTGATGGTCCCTATATATTTGACCCGGCCTGCTACTGGGGCGACAGAGAATGTGACCTCGCGATGCTGCCGTTGCACCCTGAACAGCCGCCGCAAATTTATGATGGCTATCAGTCTGTCTCGCCGTTACCTGCGGGTTTCCTTGAACGTCAGCCGGTTTATCAGCTGTACACCTTGCTAAACCGGGCGATTTTGTTTGGCGGGAGTCATCTGGTGAATGCCCAGCGAGCGCTGGATCGTATCCTGGCGGCATAGCGGGAGGGGGCGGCAATACGCCCCCTTTGACATTACAGGAAGCCGAGCAGCGTAAAGAAGAAATACCCGGCCACAATGATAATAACCGGCAGGATATAGAGCGGGAAAAACTGCACAAAAATGGTATGACGCGGAACGACAATGCGCGATTCGATCTGCTCGCGGCTCATCCCGTCAGGGCCTTTCGCCTTCTCAAGTATCAGCTGATCTTCCACCCCTTCGCGTAAAAAGCGGGTCTGGCGGCTCATGCGTGCGCCGGAGGCCTGCAACGCCATCGCGATAAAGATCAACGCATAGATTATCCAGAACCCGACATTCAGCTGGTGGTGAAAATCCGGGGTGGGCGAGTTGAACCAGAAGACGTTCAGGAATGGGGTGTTAAACCGCATCATCTCAATCATGACGTGGGCAAAATCAAGCATGACGGCATTAATGCCCGGCTGTTTTTCGCTGTGATCGTACATAAATTTAAGTACGGAGATCAGCGTTGAAATCAGGGCGGGAATGAAAATAACCCAACCAGCAATACGTTTTAAGACTGCGATGCGTCCAGCTTGTTGATACGTCATTAGTTCCTCTTCATAAAGACGCGTTATTTGTGCCTAAGTCTACCTGCTGTCGGTCATTTTCGCCCGATCTTTGAATGCAATATGCTAAATTGCTTGTGCTTAGCACCGTTCGTCTTACCCCCAAGATAAGGAGATGTTGTAATGTCGACACCGCGCCAGATACTTGCCGCTATTTTTGACATGGATGGATTGTTGATTGATTCCGAACCCCTGTGGGATCGGGCTGAACTGGACGTGATGGCCAGCCTCGGCGTCGATATCAGTCGTCGTAATGAGCTTCCCGATACCCTGGGGCTGCGCATCGATATGGTGGTTGACCTTTGGTATGCCCACCAGCCATGGGTTGGCCCGGATCGCGACGAAGTTACGGCGCGCATTATCAACCGTGCTATCTCCCTTGTAGAAGAGAATAAGCCTCTGTTACCGGGCGTACGCGACGCTATCGCCCTGTGCAAGGCGCAAGGGCTGAAAGTGGGGCTTGCCTCTGCCTCACCTCTGCATATGCTGGAAAAAGTGCTGACGATGTTCGGGCTGCGCGACAGCTTCGACGCGCTGGCCTCGGCCGAAAAGCTTCCTTACAGCAAGCCACATCCGCAGGTGTATATGGACTGCGCCGCGAAACTGGGGCTGGATCCGCTTACCTGTGTGGCGCTGGAAGATTCGGTTAACGGCATGGTGGCGTCCAAAGCCGCACGTATGCGCTCCATCGTTGTGCCGGCTGAAGAAGGCCGACACGATCCCCGCTTTGCCCTCGCGGATGTCAGGCTGACGTCTCTTGAAGAATTGACTGCCCGCCATCTGCGCGGAGAGTAACGCTCTTTCAGGCAGCTTCGGCTGCCTGTATCACAAAATCAAAACAACGTTTTACTTTATTTGCTTTTCTCATTCCAGACTCCTATCCTTACGTGCAGAATGACAATAACCTGACTTCTGAGGCGCGTATGATACTGGATGCTTTTACTCTGGCAGGAAAAGTGGCGATGGTGACCGGGTGCGATACCGGTCTGGGGCAAGGCATGGCCATTGCCCTCGCCCAGGCAGGATGCGATATCGTGGGGGTAAACCGCAAGGTTCCTGACGAAACGGCAGCGCGCGTCACGGCGCTGGGACGGCGCTTTATCGCAATTCGCGCCGATCTCGGCAAGCATGAGAGTATTCAGAGCGTCGTGGATACCGCCGTCACAGAGATGGGCCGCATCGATATTCTGGTTAACAATGCCGGCACCATTCGTCGGTGCGATGCGCTGGAATTTAGCGAGAAGGACTGGGACGAGGTCATCGATCTCAATCTGAAATCGGTCTTTTTCCTCTCTCAGGCAGTAGCGAAACAGTTTATCGTGCAGGGTCAGGGCGGCAAGATCATTAACATTGCCTCCATGCTCTCCTTCCAGGGCGGCATTCGGGTGCCGTCCTATACGGCTTCGAAAAGCGGCGTCCTCGGGCTCACCCGCCTGCTGGCAAACGAATGGGCGCCGCTAGGTATTAACGTGAACGCTATCGCGCCGGGTTATATGGCGACAAATAACACCCAACAACTTCGCGATGATGAGCAGCGCAGCCAGGCGATCCTCGACCGTATTCCGGCGGGCCGCTGGGGACTTCCGGAGGATTTACAGGGTCCGGCGGTGTTTCTGGCCTCGGCGGCGTCGGATTACGTTAACGGCCATACCCTTGCCGTAGACGGTGGCTGGCTGGCGCGCTAACCGCCGGTTTGTGACAAAGAGTTACACCGTCACCTCTTTCACACACTGTATAAAAACCCTATACTGTATGGATTGACAGTTTACCGGGTTTTATCATGACGGCGGAAGGCCACCTGCTTTTTTCACTTGCCTGTGCAGTGTTTGCTAAAAACGCTGAACTGACCCCTGTGCTGGCCCAGGGGGACTGGTGGCATATTGTCCCTTCTGCCGTGCTGACCTGCCTGCTGCCGGACATCGATCATCCAAAATCATTCCTTGGTCAGCGGCTGAAGTGGATTTCAAAACCCATCGCCAGAGCCTTTGGTCATCGCGGGTTTACACACAGCCTGCTGGCCGTATTTGGCCTGCTTACACTCTTCTATTTGAAGGTTCCCGAGAGTTGGATAGTCCCGGCGGATGCCATTCAGGGCATGGTGCTCGGCTACTTAAGCCATATCCTCGCCGATATGCTGACGCCAGCGGGCGTTCCGCTGCTCTGGCCCTGCCGCTGGCGTTTCCGCCTGCCAATCCTCGTGCCGCAAAAAGGCAACCAGCTGGAGCGCGTTCTGTGCATGGCGCTGTTTGCCTATGCCGTCTGGATGCCGCAGACATTGCCCGAAAATGGTGCAGTGCGCTGGTCATCGCAGATGATCAACTCGCTGCAATTTCAGTTCAATCGTTTTATTAATCACCAGATTGAACATTAAACCGACAATATAATCACTTTTGTCATAAACCATTCCATATGGATATAAGCGCCACATCACACTTCTGATAACCTTGCGCCAACAGGTTCGGTAAAAACCGACCGTATAATAAATCAGGAGAACGGGGATGAATTTTCCACTCATCGCGAACATTGTTGTGTTCGTCGTATTGCTATTGCTTCTCGCCCAGGCTCGCCACAAACAGTGGAGCCTGGCGAAAAAGGTACTGGTTGGTCTGGTCATGGGCGTGGTGTTTGGCCTGGCCTTACACGCTATTTACGGCTCCGACAGCCCGGTACTGAAAGATTCCATTCAGTGGTTCAACATTGTCGGTAACGGCTATGTACAGCTGCTGCAAATGATCGTTATGCCGCTGGTATTCGCCTCAATTCTGAGCGCCGTAGCCCGCCTGCATAATGCTTCTCAACTGGGTAAAATCAGTTTCCTGACCATTGGCACCCTGCTCTTCACCACGCTGATTGCGGCGCTGGTGGGTGTGCTGGTTACCAATCTGTTTGGCCTGACTGCTGAAGGTCTGGTGCAGGGTAGCGCTGAAACCGCGCGTCTGACGGCGATTGAGACCAACTACGTGGGTAAAGTGGCCGATCTGACCGTTCCGCAGATGGTGCTCTCCTTCATTCCGAAAAACCCGTTTGCTGACCTGACCGGTGCAAGCCCAACCTCCATTATCAGCGTAGTGATCTTCGCTGCGTTCCTGGGCGTGGCTGCGCTGAAGCTGCTGAAGGACGATGCGCCGAAAGGCGAGCGGGTTCTGACTGCCATCGATACCCTGCAAAGCTGGGTAATGAAGCTGGTGCGTCTGGTCATGCAGCTGACGCCGTACGGTGTCCTGGCGCTGATGACCAAAGTCGTGGCAGGTTCTAACCTGCAAGACATCATCAAGCTTGGCAGCTTTGTGATTGCCTCGTACCTCGGTCTGGGCATCATGTTTGTTGTGCACGGCATCCTGCTGGCGGTGAACGGCGTTGGCCCGCTGAAATATTTCCGCAAAGTCTGGCCGGTGCTGACCTTCGCCTTCACCAGCCGTTCCAGCGCGGCATCGATTCCGCTGAACGTGGAAGCACAGACACGTCGTCTGGGCGTACCCGAGTCTATCGCCAGCTTCTCGGCCTCCTTTGGCGCCACCATCGGGCAGAACGGCTGTGCGGGTCTCTACCCGGCGATGCTGGCCGTGATGGTTGCCCCAACCGTAGGTATTAACCCGCTGGATCCGGTCTGGATTGCGACGCTGGTCGGTATCGTGACCATTAGCTCCGCCGGTGTTGCGGGCGTGGGCGGCGGCGCGACCTTCGCTGCGCTGATCGTTCTGCCTGCGCTGGGGCTGCCGGTAACGCTGGTTGCCCTGCTGATCTCTGTTGAACCACTGATCGATATGGGTCGTACCGCGTTGAACGTGAGTGGTTCAATGACCGCCGGTACCCTGACCAGCCAGTGGCTGAAGCAGACCGACAAAACGATTCTCGACAGTGAAGATGATGCCGAACTGGCACATCGTTAATCACTGCTGAAATAAAAAAACCGCCATCGTGAAGTGAACCCCATATA
>NZ_NRIQ01000052.1:0-13912 GCF_020224095.1 Enterobacter sp. CCUG 70166 | reverse complement strand
GGAACATAAAGTGAACGGAATGACCACCACCGCCGTATGTTCCCCTCACCCTAACCCTCTCCCCGGAGGGGCGAGGGGATTGCTCAGTGCTCGCATTAATTTGTGGGGAACCCTCAGCCCACAGGGAGAGGGAGAATATCAACACCGGGCGATACAGCATCAATCTTCCAGTGAATACGGCAGCGGCTCAATGCTGAGCGTGTTTGCATCGTCCCGCACGCGGAACACGCTGTCGGGCTCCATATCATTATTCATGACAACCTGCACCAGCACGCGGCCATCATCGAGCTGGACGGCGGCTAACACGGTGCCGGTACGGCGCCAGTTTTCGCCCATCTTCATCTCGAGATCTTCACCCGCTTCCGGCACACGGCTGGCGTGACCAGCCAGCGTCCACAGGGCGCGTTTGTTCGCGCCGCGGAATTTCGCACGCGCCACCATTTCCTGTCCGGTGTAGCAGCCCTTCTTAAAGCTGATACCACCCAGCGCCTGGATGTTTGTCGCCTGCGGGATAAACTGCGCGCTGTTTGCCGCGTCAATAACCGGCAGGCCCGCTTCGATGTTCAGCGCCAGCCACTGCTGGCTGTTGTTGAGCTGTGCTTCACCGCGCAGGGCGTCAGTGACGCGTTCCGCCGTTGCTTCGTCGGTTACCAGCAGGAAGCGCTCCGCCGGGTGTTCGAACCACAGAATGGAGGTCGCTCCCTCGCTGACCAGCTGTTTTTCAGCATCCGGCAGCTCGGCAAACAGGTTTTTCAGTGCTGCACGCGCCTGGAAACCCGCTACCCCCAGCAGAACGTGTTCATCGTCCGGGGCGATGGTGACTTTAGAAAAGACCGCGTATTTTTTCAGCTCTTTAAGCTGGGCGTCACGCAGGCTGCGACGCTCAATGAAGGCGAATCCGTCCTGACGGCGGAACAGACGCAGGTTGCTCCACATTTTGCCTTTTGGATCGCAATGCGCGGCCAGCAGATGCTGGTGCTCAGTCAACTGCGCCACGTCCGCCGTGACCTGGCCTTGCAGGTATTTTTCGCTGTCCGCACCGGTCAGTGTCGCCAGTGCCCAGTCATCAAGAGTAATCAGCGTCAGCGGCAGACGCGCAGAGGCGGCGGGCTGGCGAGGAGAAAATGGTGTAAATGCCATAGTGATGTCCTGAATTGCTTAACGCTTTGATAATACCTAATGGTAAAAGAGACTGTATTCAATGCAAGCGCTTTCAGCAGGCCATTCGTGCCATTACGCGGTTATGCGTGGCGCTACGCAAAATAGTGTAATCCGCTGTCTTTATAAGGATTATTCAGGAAGCCTGCTCGAGGTTCGCAATATTCCAGTAAAGAAACGGTCAAAAACACGTTACACTAGCAGGTGTTCCCGAAGAGCAATAATGAATACCGAACGGGATACCGACTGTGCCAAACGTAATGCAGGAAACAGAACATGGATATTAACAACAAGGCCCGTATTCACTGGGCGTGCCGTCGCGGCATGCGTGAACTTGATATCTCCATCATGCCTTTCTTCGAGTATGAGTACGACAGCTTAAGCGATGACGATAAGCGCCTGTTTGTCCGTCTGCTTGAGTCCGACGATCCGGATTTATTCAACTGGCTGATGAATCACGGCAAGCCCGCCGACACCGAGTTGCAACGGATGGTGCAATTAATTCAAACACGGAATCAGGAACGTGGTCCTGTGGCAATCTGATCTTCGCGTCTCGTGGCGCTCACAGTGGATGTCCTTACTGCTCCACGGTCTGGTCGCGGCAATGGTGTTATTGGTGCCGTGGCCGCTAAGCTATACCCCTCTGTGGCTGCTTTTGCTGTCGTTTGTAGTGTTTGACAGCGTGCGCAGCCAGCGTCGAATCAACGCCCGTCAGGGTGAAATTAAGCTGCTGATGGATTCTCGCCTGCGCTGGCAGGGAAAAGAGTGGGAAATGATAGGGACGCCGTGGATGCTCAACACCGGGATGATGCTACGGCTGCGTCGGGTCGAGGACAATCGTCGCCAGCACCTGTGGCTGGCAGCAGACAGTATGGATCCTGCGGAGTGGCGAGATCTGCGCCGGTTGATCGTGCAACAGCCGACGCAGGAGTAAATCAGCTGAACTGCTCGGCCATCTCACCCAGAATCTGCTCGCACCAGCTCTGGAGGCGCTCGTCGCTAAGATCGTACTGGTTGGTTTCATCCAGCGCGAGCCCGACAAACAGCTGGCCGTCGGCAATTATCGGTTTTTGACTGGTGAACTCATAGCCTTCCGTAGGCCAGTAGCCGATAAAGGTCGCGCCCTTTGGCGCCAGTTTGTCGTGCAGCATGCCGAGTGCGTCAAGGAACCACTCCCCGTAGCCCAACTGGTCGCCCATGCCGTACATCGCAATGATTTTGCCTTCAAAATTGACTGAATCAAGCTGATCCCAGATCGCTTCCCAGTCTTCCTGAATCTCACCAAAGTCCCAGGTAGGGATACCCAGAATCAGCACATCGTACTGCTCCATCAAGGCAACCGCGTCATCTTTCAGGTTATGCAACGTCACCAGTTCCGGGCCAATAATGTCGCGAATTTTCTCCGCCGCCATTTCGGTGTAGCAGGTGCTGGAACCATAGAACAGACCAATATTCATCGCGTAACTATCTCAATTCTTGCTATGACTTTGCGCGTAGTGTACCAGAAACCGATGGCAATCAGGCATAATGGCCAGATTGCAGAACCATAGGGGTTGATGTGGAAAAGGATCTCGCACTCATCGAACAGTTTCTCGACGCGCTGTGGCTGGAGAAAAACCTCGCTGAAAATACGCTTAGCGCCTATCGTCGGGATCTCACTCTGCTGGTCGAGTGGCTGGCGCACCGGGGTCTGACGCTTGAAAGCGCACAAAGCGATGACCTGCAAGGGTTACTGGCTGAGCGGATGGAAGGGGGGTACAAAGCCACCAGCTCCGCACGTCTGCTGAGCGCCATGCGCCGCCTGTTCCAGCACCTTTACCGCGAGAAAATCCGCGCGGATGATCCCAGCGCACTGCTGGCATCGCCTAAACTACCTCAGCGGCTGCCAAAAGATCTCAGCGAAGCGCAAGTTGAGAGATTATTACAGTCGCCCGCAGTTGACCTTCCGCTGGAGTTACGCGATAAAGCCATGCTTGAACTATTGTATGCCACGGGCTTGCGCGTTTCTGAACTGGTGGGCCTGACGATGAGCGATATCAGCCTGCGTCAGGGCGTGGTGCGCGTTATCGGTAAAGGGAACAAAGAACGGCTGGTGCCGCTGGGTGAAGAGGCGGTCTACTGGCTGGAGACGTATCTGGAACACGGGCGTCCGTGGCTGCTGAACGGCGTCTCCATAGATGTATTATTCCCGAGCCAGCGCGCGCAGCAGATGACGCGACAAACGTTCTGGCATCGCATTAAACATTACGCCACACTGGCGGGTATTGACAGTGAGAAGCTGTCGCCGCACGTTTTGCGTCACGCCTTCGCGACGCATCTGTTAAACCACGGCGCGGATTTACGCGTGGTGCAGATGTTGCTTGGACACAGCGATCTTTCAACGACGCAAATATACACCCATGTCGCGACGGAACGCCTGCGGCAGCTACACCAACAGCACCACCCTCGCGCGTGAGTGCCGACGAATTGTTACAGGATCATATATGAAAAAGTCTTTAGCGCTGTTCACCCTGCTGGCAGCTTCGGTTTCCGGTTTTGCCCATGCGGATGATGCCGCCATTAAACAGTCTCTGACGAAACTCGGCGTCGCCAGCAGCGAGATCCAGCCAGCGCCGGTGGCTGGCATGAAAACGGTGCTGACCAACAGCGGCGTGCTGTACGTGACCGAAGACGGAAAGCACATCATTCAGGGGCCAATGTACGACGTGAGCGGTGCGCAGCCGGTGAACGTCACCAACCAGCTACTGATGAAAAACCTGAATGCGCTCGAAAAAGAGATGATTGTCTACAAAGCGGCGCAGGAAAAGCACGTCATTACCGTCTTCACCGACATCACCTGCGGCTACTGCCACAAGCTGCATGAAGAGATGAAAGACTACAACGCGCTGGGCATTACCGTGCGTTACCTGGCCTTCCCACGCGCTGGCGTGCAGAGTCAGCCTGAGCAGGATATGAAAGCGATCTGGTGTGCGAAAGACCGCAACAAGGCCTTTGATGACGCGATGAACGGCAAAGGCGTGAAGCCCGCCTCCTGCGATATCGACATCGCTAACCACTACGCGCTTGGCGTACAGTTTGGCGTGAGCGGTACGCCAGCCATTGTGCTGAGCAACGGCTATGTGGTGCCGGGCTACCAGGGTCCAAAAGAGATGAAAGCGTTCCTCGACGAACACCAGAAACAGACGGGTGGTAAATAATTCGCGTGAAAGCCCCGATAAAACTGCGCCGCCGCGATGCGGTTGAAACCGCGGATTTACCAGATACGCTTCCGCTGCTGTTAAAGCGGTTGTACGCCAGCCGTGGCGTGCGTACGGCAAGCGATCTTGAGCGCAGCGTTAAAGGCATGCTGCCCTGGCAAGCGCTGAGTGGCATCGAAAAAGCGACTGAAATGCTCTACGACGCGTTCCGTGACGGGACGCGGATTGTCGTGGTGGGCGATTTCGATGCCGACGGCGCAACCAGTACCGCGCTGAGCGTACTCAGCCTGCGTGCGCTGGGCTGCGATAACGTGGCTTACCTGGTGCCGAACCGGTTTGAAGACGGCTACGGCCTCAGCCCGGAAGTGGTCGATCAGGCCCATGCCCGTGGTGCACAGATGATCATGACCGTGGATAACGGGATCTCTTCTCATGCGGGGGTCGATCATGCCCATGCGCTGGGGATCCCGGTACTGGTCACCGATCACCACCTGCCAGGAGAAACCCTGCCAGACGCCGAAGCCATCATTAACCCGAACCTGCGCGACTGCGATTTCCCGTCGAAATCGCTGGCCGGAGTAGGGGTGGCGTTTTATCTGATGCTGGCGTTACGCACGTTGCTGCGTGATAAGGGCTGGTTCGAATCGCGCGGGATTGCCGTGCCGAATCTTGCGGAGTATCTCGATCTGGTGGCGCTGGGAACCGTGGCGGACGTGGTGCCGCTCGATACCAATAACCGTATTCTCACCTGGCAGGGCTTGAGCCGCATTCGGGCGGGCAAATGCCGTCCGGGGATCAAGGCGCTGCTGGAAATTGCCAACCGCGATCCGCTGAAGCTTGCGGCAAGCGATTTGGGTTTTGCCCTCGGCCCGCGCCTGAATGCGGCGGGGCGGCTGGACGATATGTCGGTTGGCGTTGCGCTGCTCCTGTGCGACAACATCGGCGAAGCGCGCGTGCTGGCCAGTGAGCTGGACGCACTCAACCAGACCCGTAAAGAGATTGAGCAGGGGATGCAGGCCGAAGCGCTGACCCTGTGCGAAAAGCTGGAGCGCAGCGGTGACACCCTGCCGGGCGGGCTGGCGATGTATCACCCCGAATGGCACCAGGGCGTGGTGGGCATTCTGGCATCGCGTATTAAAGAGCGTTTCCACCGCCCGGTGATCGCGTTCGCCCCCGCCGGGGACGGCACGCTGAAAGGCTCCGGTCGTTCCATTCAGGGGCTGCATATGCGCGATGCGCTGGAGCGTCTCGACACGCTTCATCCGAACCTGATGATTAAGTTCGGCGGCCACGCGATGGCGGCAGGCCTGTCGCTGGAAGAGGCGAAGTTCGACGAGTTCCAGCGTCTGTTTGGCGAACTGGTCACCGAGTGGATCGATCCGTCTCTGTTGCAGGGTGAAGTGGTTTCTGACGGCGAGCTTTCTCCGGCTGAAATGACCATGGAGGTGGCGCAGATGCTGCGCGATGCTGGCCCGTGGGGGCAGATGTTCCCGGAGCCGCTTTTCGACGGACGTTTTCGTTTGCTGCAACAGCGCATCGTGGGCGAACGCCATCTCAAAGTGATGGTGGAACCGGTCGGCGGCGGGCCGCTGCTCGACGGCATCGCCTTTAACGTTGATACCTCCATCTGGCCGGACAACGGCGTGCGCGAGGTTGAGCTGGCCTATAAGCTGGATATTAACGAGTTCCGCGGTAACCGCACCCTTCAGATCATCATCGACAATATCTGGCCAATTTAGCGTCAGTAATCTCTATAAAAAAGGGCGTGGATTCGGTACAATCCCGCTCTTATCACCGCATTTTGACAAGCTCATAAAAGAAAACAGACCATGTTTGAAATTAATCCGGTAAAAAACCGCATTCAGGACCTCACGGAGCGCTCTGACGTTCTTAGGGGGTATCTTTGACTACGATGCCAAGAAAGAGCGTCTCGAAGAAGTAAACGCCGAGCTGGAACAGCCGGACGTCTGGAACGAACCTGAACGCGCGCAGGCGCTGGGTAAAGAACGTTCCTCCCTCGAAGCCATCGTAGATACGCTGGATCAAATGGCGCAGGGTCTGGAAGATGTTTCTGGGCTGCTGGAGCTGGCTGTCGAAGCCGACGACGAAGAAACCTTTAACGAAGCCGTGGCAGAGCTCGACGTGCTGGAAGAGAAGCTGGCGCAGCTGGAATTCCGTCGCATGTTCTCCGGCGAATACGATAGCGCTGACTGCTATCTCGATATTCAGGCAGGCTCTGGCGGTACCGAAGCGCAGGACTGGGCCAGCATGCTGATGCGTATGTATCTGCGCTGGGCAGAAGCGCGCGGTTTCAAAACCGAGATTATCGAAGAGTCCGAAGGTGAAGTGGCGGGTATCAAGTCCGTCACCATTAAGATTATTGGCGATTACGCCTACGGCTGGCTGCGTACTGAAACCGGCGTTCACCGCCTGGTGCGTAAGAGCCCGTTCGATTCCGGTGGCCGTCGCCACACCTCCTTCAGCTCCGCGTTTGTCTACCCGGAAGTGGATGAGGATATCGATATCGACATCAACCCGGCGGACCTGCGTATCGACGTTTACCGCGCATCCGGCGCGGGCGGTCAGCACGTTAACCGTACGGAATCTGCGGTGCGTATTACCCACATTCCAACCGGGCTGGTAACACAGTGCCAGAACGACCGTTCCCAGCATAAGAACAAAGACCAGGCCATGAAGCAGATGAAAGCGAAGCTTTATGAGCTGGAGATGCAGAAGAAAAATGCTGAGAAGCAGGCGATGGAAGACAACAAGTCCGACATCGGCTGGGGCAGCCAGATCCGTTCTTACGTCCTTGATGACTCCCGCATCAAAGACCTGCGTACCGGGGTTGAAACCCGTAACACGCAGGCGGTGCTGGACGGCAGCCTGGATCAATTTATCGAAGCAAGTTTGAAAGCAGGGTTATGAGGAACCAACATGTCTGAACAACAATCACAGGGCGCTGACGCGGTAGTCGATCTTAACAACGAACTGAAAACCCGCCGCGAGAAGCTGGCAGCGCTGCGCGAGCAGGGCGTGCCGTTCCCGAACGATTTTCGTCGTGACCACACCTCAGACCAACTGCACGCAGACTTCGACGGTAAAGAGAACGAAGAGCTTGAAGCGCTGAACGTTGAAGTGTCCGTGGCGGGCCGCATGATGACCCGTCGTATCATGGGTAAAGCCTCCTTCGTGACCTTACAGGACGTTGGCGGCCGCATTCAGCTGTATGTCTCTCGTGACGACCTGCCGGAAGGCATCTATAACGAGCAGTTCAAGAAGTGGGACCTGGGCGACATCCTGGGCGCTAAAGGTAAACTGTTCAAAACCAAGACCGGTGAACTGTCTATCCACTGCACCGAGCTGCGTCTGCTGACCAAAGCCCTGCGCCCGCTGCCGGACAAGTTCCACGGTTTGCAGGATCAGGAAGCGCGCTATCGTCAGCGCTACCTGGATCTCATCTCTAATGATGAATCCCGTAAGACCTTCAAAATTCGCTCCCAGATCATGGCCGGTATTCGCCAGTTCATGGTTAACCGCGACTTTATGGAAGTAGAAACCCCGATGATGCAGGTGATCCCAGGCGGTGCCTCTGCCCGTCCGTTCATCACCCATCACAACGCCCTGGACCTGGACATGTACCTGCGTATCGCGCCGGAACTGTACCTGAAGCGTCTGGTGGTCGGTGGTTTCGACCGCGTGTTTGAGATCAACCGTAACTTCCGTAACGAAGGCATCTCCGTACGTCATAACCCAGAGTTCACCATGATGGAACTTTATATGGCGTATGCGGATTACAAAGATCTGATCGAGCTGACCGAATCCCTGTTCCGTACCCTGGCGCAGGATATTCTGGGCACCACGCAGGTCCCTTACGGTGAAGAAGTGTTCGACTTCGGCAAGCCGTTCGAAAAACTGACCATGCGCGAAGCGATCAAGAAATACCGTCCGGAAACCAATATGGCGGATCTGGATAACTTCGACTCTGCGAAAGCGATCGCTGAAAGCATCGGTATTAAGGTTGAGAAGAGCTGGGGTCTGGGCCGTATCGTGACCGAGATCTTCGAAGAAGTGGCCGAAGCGCACCTGATTCAGCCGACCTTCATCACCGAATACCCGGCGGAAGTGTCTCCGCTGGCGCGTCGTAATGACGAGAACCCGGAAATCACTGACCGCTTCGAATTCTTCATCGGTGGCCGCGAAATCGGTAACGGCTTTAGCGAGCTGAACGATGCAGAAGATCAGGCGCAGCGTTTCCAGGATCAGGTTAACGCGAAAGCGGCAGGCGACGACGAAGCGATGTTCTTCGACGAAGACTACGTAACCGCGCTGGAGCACGGCCTGCCGCCGACGGCTGGCCTGGGTATTGGTATCGACCGTATGGTGATGCTGTTCACCAACAGCCACACCATCCGCGACGTGATCCTGTTCCCGGCGATGCGTCCGGTGAAATAAGCCGTTAAGACGTAAAAAAAGCCCCGTGCGTTTATCGCCGGGGCTTTTTTATTGCGCCGCAAAAGCGCTGAGTTTTTCGCGCGCAGTGTTCGCTTCCTGCACCATCCACGGACTAAATGCCCACGGTGTGGCGTCCAGCGCGCGGAAGAGCGCGTCCAGCTCCACCCACTGATACTCCATCACTTCGTCGCTATTGATTGCGAGGGTATTCGTTACGCGGGCGGCATAGACCGGGCAGATTTCGTTTTCAACGATCCCTGAAGGGTCGGCTTCACGGTAGCGGAACTCCGGGGCAACGGGAGTGATGTCTATGATTTCGGCGCCGACTTCAAAGCGGCAGCGGCGGATAATCGCCTGCTCTGTCGCTTCGTCGGCCTGTGGATGTCCGCAAACGGAGTTGGTCCACACGCCGGGCCAGGCTTTTTTACTTAAGGCGCGCCGGGTAATCAGACATTCTCCGTTAGCGTTAAACAGCCATGAAGAGAAGGCCAGGTGAAGCGGGGTGTGTGACGTGTGCGCGGCGTACTTCTCCTGAGTGCCAATCACCTTTCCCTGGTCATTTACCAAAATAACGTGTTCTTGAATACTCATTGATGCTCCAGTGCCATAATGCTTAATGGTTCAGCACCATCAGCGGAATTATTATACTGCATTCTTATGCGAACGGTTTGGCCCACAGAGCGGAAAAGGGCATGACCCGCATCAGTTTGGGCTGCTATCATAGTGCGCCATTCACGCTGACCGAGGAGCTGTTTTGTTTGCAGGAAGCCTGACGAGAAACCCGATCATTGCCGTTTTCTGCCTGACGCTGACGCTACTTGTAGCAGGATGCTCGGGGAGTAAATCTTCGGATATGGGCAGTTATTCCGGTGCCGTCTATACCGTTAAGCGCGGGGACACGCTCTACCGCATCTCACGTGCCACGGGGACCAGCGTGAAGGAGCTGGCGCGCCTGAATAATATCTCTCCACCGTATACCATTGAGATAGGGCAAAAGCTCAAGGTTAACGGCGGTTCCTCCTCAGGGAATAAGTCCTCAACGCGTAAAACAGCCAAAGTGACGCCATCCTATCAGGTGCCTAAATCATCCTGGCCGCCGGTCGGTCAGCGCTGCTGGATCTGGCCTGCAAGCGGAAAAGTGGTTGCGCCGTACTCGCTCACGGAAGGGGGCAATAAAGGTATTGATATCGCTGCCGCACGCGGCACGCCGGTTTACGCTTCAGGGGCCGGAAAGGTGGTCTATGTCGGTAACCAGCTTCGTGGATACGGTAACCTGATCATGATTAAGCATGGTGAGGACTACATTACGGCATATGCGCATAACGACACGATGCTGGTGAATAATGGTCAGAACGTGAAGGCGGGACAGAAGATTGCGACCATGGGCAGTACCGGGACGGATACGGTGAAGCTGCATTTCCAGATCCGCTATAAGGCCACGGCCATCGATCCGCAGCGTTATCTTCCGGCGCAGGGCAGTAAACCGAAGTGCTAAGTGATTATTTAATCGCCACTTAGTGGGGTAAAGGCTTGTATGAAGAGGCGTAAGGTCTATAATGCCTTACGCACCTCAAAGCGGGCGTAGTTCAATGGTAGAACGAGAGCTTCCCAAGCTCTATACGAGGGTTCGATTCCCTTCGCCCGCTCCAGTCTCCTCATAAATCAAGAAGTTATATTTCATCAGTTAGTTACGTTGCTCTGCTTTAGCAGGTACAACTAAAACTACCCACTGTTCTATACCCGTACCTGTCGCGTGATAGGTCTGTGGTACAAGGGAACATATCCTCACGCTGGCGGTGGTTCCAGGTTCTTACCGCGATAGTACAACAACGAACAAAAAGCCGCATACCTGGCATAACTCCCGAACAGATTGAACACACGCATTTAAGCCCGATGTGTGGCCCTATGAGCCACGTAAACAGGTGAATAGTGGTAATGCCCCGGTAGCTACAGATCCGGCTCTGCCAGCGCTTTGCTCACGCTCCGAAAGGTACACGAGCACCCTGATAAGGTGTGATCCCCCTGACAATCTGATTTGGTCACTGGTGACTTTCGCAAAGCGAAACCAACTAGGTTGGCCTGTTGCAGTCGCTATGCTCCGCTTGTTGCTTCTACCACTAACGGGGCTTTATGGCTTCTATTGTCTGAAAGCTGATACATTGCACAAACATCATGTGGATTACTGTAAAGTTCATCACTATGATTATGTGTGCCATTGCCAGTTAAGAAATGCGGAGAGGACAATATGGATGTTACTGATGAGGCTTTGTTGAGTTCTGGCTTTACACCATCGGATTTGAAGAAGATAAAGAACAACGTTGAAAGCTATGGTGGAACGTTGGGGAATGCAATCAGGGACCTGGCTAGGCGATTTATTCTTGCCGTGTGGGTTGTATCCGGTTGCCTTGCTGTATTCATTTTTCTTGTGATGTTCGCATCTGAGCAGAGTGTTTTCTCTGGTGCTATTGGCCTTTCTTGTGGCGCAGCGGTTGCAATTTTTATACAACCGCCTGTACTTGCTTATAAATCTTGGCGATTCTGTAGAGCGAACAAATCTTAATTAGTACTGTTATCAGTAGCCAGAAGATCAAAAATGACTTTCGCTTTGACACCATATCCAGCGATTTTCATCGTTAGCTTAGGCTTGCTCATTGTGTCAACTTTTCGGTAGTAATCACGCGGCAGCCAACGGAATAATCGCCAAGCTCCGGGTTTCCTTGCTAAGCCGAAGATACTATAGACACTCGCCCCTAGAGTCACCGTATTATAAAGAGCTAATCCACTTTTTGGGCTAAACCCCATAAATTGCGCGGTCTCCATTGCGCCATCAGCAAAAATTCCTTCCGATTTGGATTGTTCACCATAGCGAAGATGGCTTGCTTCTTTTGTTATACCGTTAATACCATCAACAAATAAAACTGCTCCTGCAAGAACTCCAACAGGGGTCATAGTGGACATCATAACCATCCCACCAAATAATGCTGCTCCAGATACCACTATATGGATTGCCGAAATCACGTATCCGACGATTTTATTGTTTTCCCTGACAAATTCGACCTTCGCGTAAAGCTGTGCGGCTCTGGTTCTTAACAGGCGTTCTTGTTCTTGTAGATTATCTGTTTCAGCACGCAGATTTTTGATGCATGCAATGCATTCTTCATCGGTTTTGGCCCGTCGTGCAGTTTCAAATTCTTTATCTACAACCTGTTTTATCTCTTCGACAAACTTGATACGTGTAAGACCATCTTGCAAATAGAATGCTGACAGCCGGTTTGCTGTTTCGACTAGTTTCCGGGCCTCCAGATTCACCATGGTATCTGACCATGTTCTGTTCCAGCCCCTGTTAAGCAACGCAATATCCATTAAAGACTCCTTTCCAAAATGTGTCTGGTCATTTTACGTGCAATAAGGTCGAAGACAACAGGAAATACTTTCACAACCCGCCCCCGTAGGTGTCCCGTCTCTTTATACTCCCAGTTTACATCCTCCTGCTTAAAATATCCCCGGCTCTATCATAGATCCGCTGAGTGGATCGATTAGCCGCCTAATAATTTCACTGGATCTGCATGAAATATCCTGGTGTTATCACTGCGTTACACTACTTTGCTTGCGTTGCAATTTGCCTCGCTTTATTACAACAGGCGAAACGCTGTCTTCCTGTGCCTTTGCCGTAACACTGCTGACTTGCTGGCAATGGTTGAGCGGTTAACAGAACGGGGTGTAGTTGTTCAGTTCCACAAAGAGGATTTTAAGACCGGGAAGAACTCTCCAGCAGGTAATATGATGCTGACCGTACTGGCAGCAGTCGCACAGATGGAACGTGAAACGATGCTGGAGCGCCAGCGTGAATGTTACGAAGCAGCAAAAGCCGCAGGCAGGATCACCGGACGGGGCAAAGGTCGCTCTATTGATCGTGAAGCCATTAAAGCAGAACTCGCAGCAGGTAAAACCATTCGTGCAATCGCAGAAAGCCACAACGTCAGCACCAGAACAGTCATGAACATTAAGGCCGAAGCCTGAACAATTCTAAAACATCCCCACTTTGACCTCGCTCCGGCGGGGTTTTTTATTGCCTGAAATCCACACCAGCGCGAGCACCACCACCAATAGCTCCGTATGCTCCACCAGAAGCTCTACAACTCGTCATCCCCCTCACAATTGTAAACTGACAGACCCATATCACAGCGTCCCGCTGATAGGCTCTCACAGGCCCAGAAATGGAGGGTTTTTCGTTGTTTTTGTACGAAAATTATTTATCTGTATAGAAGGGCGGATCGGTGATTGTGTTTAGCTGCGCCACAGATGGTAGTTCTGCCTAGGCCGCGCCATTACTGGCTTTGCTGCATGCACCACACCATAACGCTCATAGGTACAGACTTGTGATTTGTACGTTCAGTGACCACTTCAGCATGATTAACTACGGATTATAGGCTATTTGAGGTGCATTTAATCTATTTTGTTCGCAGGATAGCCAGTGGCAAAGATCATCCACCTAATTTTTACAGAAAACCAGTATAGGATTGCCAATCTTCAGCCAGCGCGGAGAATGGTCGATACTTTCAGATGAAAGCGGGGGGGGATAATCAATACTCGGAGCGGATCAGGTGTCTGGACCGCCTCAGGTGTTGCCGTTGATTGTGCCATTGAAGCATGACGCGGACATATCAAACCATGTCAAAAATTCCGACATAAACCACTGAAGGAAGGTAAGTGGCTTTCCTCTGTCAGAGGGTAGGGAGGTTTTAGCAAAGTTTGTACATGAATCAATACTAAGTGTTAATCAATACAAAGTACTTCTGACTTTCGCAAAGCGAAACCAACCATTGTCGTAATGTCCTTGCATCACCCAAATAATAAGAAAGTGGAGATGGAATCTGCCGAAAAGTTTCGGCTGGATTGCTGTAAAGTTCATCATTATGATTGCTTGCATAATCAGCGATTGGAAAAACACTTTTGGGAGATAAGGGACGAGACGATATGAAAGTGACTGATGAGGCTTTGTTACGTTCAGGGTTTACGCAGCCCGAATTGCAGAAGATAAAAAGCAATATTGAAAAATATGGAGGAACGCCTGGAGAGGCCATGACCTGCCCCCACGATTA
>NZ_NRIQ01000051.1:0-73712 GCF_020224095.1 Enterobacter sp. CCUG 70166 | reverse complement strand
GTTTTTGTTGACCACTTCATTCTAATATAACTTAAGGGTGAACAGTTAAATCCAAAAAAGCTTTTTCTTGATGTGATCCATTCAAAAAACAGGTTTGCTTAACCACAGGAAACACTGCAACAAATCGCCATTGGCATACCCGTGAAAGTAGAATTTATAAATTATCAACAAAAAACAGCCTATTAATGAATTTATTCAGACTCCACCAGCCCAATAATCCTCCATCGGTGATTACCAGAGTCATCCGATGAAGTGCTGAAAGCCCGCACGGCGCAAGCTCTGCGGGCTTTTTATATCTGTCCCTTCTCGCCCAGCGCCCCCTCACACGCCAGCGCCAGCACCATCAGCGCCGTCTCATCCTCCTGTACCGATAACATCTCCATCCCTACCGGCAGACCGATACGGCTTACGCCGCACGGCAACGTTATAGCAGGCAGGCCGCTGATGGCGGCCAGTTCCGGTGCGCAGCCTGGCGGCATCTTCGCCATACTTTCTGGTAACCGTTGTACGGTGGGATACACAAATCCGTCGATGCGCTGCGCCTCCGCCACCAGGCAAAGGCTCTGCCGTAACAGGCGCTGAAAGCGACGCCCCGCCAGCCAGTGCGGGGTTTTCAGCGTGTTACTCACCAGCATCTGACGTAGAAACGGCGCAAACTCTGGCAGGAAAGCGCCGGAGTCCACAATGCTTGTTAGTCCGGAGGGAGCGCCAGGCTGTTTGCTAAGCCAGTCGTCAATCGCCACGCGAAATTCATACAGGCTCAGGCATGTCGCCTGACTTACGTCGTCCAGCAAAGGTAATGATACCTCCACCAGCGTTGCTCCGGCACGACGCAACGTGTGCAGCGCCGACTGCCAGACCTCCAGCTGTACCTCATCCTCTCCCTGTAACGCGGTTACCACACCAAAGCGAACGCCTTTCAGCGAACGCACAGGAAGCGCAACCGGTGGCAAACCATGGATCACCGCATGCAGCAAGGCGGCATCTTCAACGCTATGTACCATTGGCCCAACGGTATCTTTGCTGGGCGAGAGCGGCGCCACGCCATCCAGCTGTGAACGGCGAAAAGCAGGCCGTAGCCCCACCAGCCCGGTATAGCTACAGGGAATGCGGATAGAGCCGCCGGTATCGGTACCCAATGCGCCATCCGCCATCCCCGCCGCCACCGCCGCGGCGCATCCTCCGCTGGAACCTCCGGCGGTGAGTGACGGGCGAAGCGGGTTTGCCACATCGCCCCCCAGCGAGCTTCGCGAGCGCACGTCAAAAGCAAACTCGGACATATTCGCTCTGGCGAGGATAATCGCTCCTGCCCTGCGCAACCGCTGTATAACAAGCGCATCCGACGTCGCGTTAAGTGAGGCCAGCGCCCGGCAGCCAAGAGTAATGGGCATCGGTGCGCAGGCAATATTATCTTTGACGATCAACGGCACGCCGTGCAGGGGGCCGATCGGCTCCCCGCGTCGACGCTGCTGCTGATGCTGTTCCGCCTGAGACATGGCGTCAGGGTTAACCCCGAGGATCGCGTTGAGCGCCCGGTGCTGCTGAATGACGTCGAGACGGCGGGCAATTTCCTCCGGGCAGTCGTCTGGCGGTATCAGGCGCTTCATAGTCTCAGGCTCCCTCGTGATGAAAACCGGGCAGAAGGCTGCCCGGGATACGTTTTAGTCCCGCATGCCGGTAGTAATGGCATCAATGTCCTGCGGACGCAGACGAATTTCCGCCGCCCGTCGGTGCCCCTGCATCCCCTCGGTACGGCTCTGGCGGATCGCCGGTTCTGCGATTGCCGGGATACCCTGCTCGTCAATCCACTGATGGGTACAGATTTTGACGTACGCCCCAACCCACAGACCGCCGGTATAGCGTGCCGCCGCCATCGTCGGTAACGTATGGTTGGTGCCGCAGCATTTATCAGAGAACACCACGCTGGCGTTCTGACCAATAAACAGCGAGCCATAGTTGCGGATCTTCGCCGCCGTCGCGTGCGGATCGCGGGTATGCACCTGCAAATGCTCCGTCGCCATATGGTCAGCAAACGCAATCAGCTGCGCTTCATCTTCGCAGAGCACAATCTCACCCTGCCGGCGCCACGCCTCCCCCGCCGTGGCGGCCGTTGGCAGGCTGGCAAGCTGACGCTCAACCTCCGCCAGGGTACGCTCAGCGATATCCCGGCTGGTTGTCGCCAGCCCGACGCGGGTATGAATATCGTGTTCTGCCTGCGCCAGCATATCGGCGGCCAGAATGCGCGGATCGGCGCTGTCGTCAGCGATAGTGAAAATCTCGCTCGGCCCGGCGAGGGCATCAATGCCGACTCGACCAAACACCTGGCGTTTCGCTTCGTTAACGAAGGCGTTGCCTGGCCCAACGATTTTGTCCACCGATGGAATGCTCTCCGTTCCCCAGGCCATGGCCGCAATGGCCTGCGCGCCACCTACCCTGAAAATGCGGTGCGCGCCCGCCAGATGGCAAACCGCGATCATCGCCGGATGCGCTCCCGGCGGCAGACAGGCGATGATCTGTTCGCAGCCCGCCACCGTCGCAGGGACAATTGACATCACCGGCGCAGAGAGGATCGGGTAACGCCCACCCGGCACGTAGCAGCCCACCGTCTGCACCGGGATGATCCGGTGACCGAGATGTACGCCAGGCAGCGTCTCAACTTCCAGCGGCTGCATGGTCGCCAGCTGCGCCTGCGCAAAACGACGCACCTGATTAATCGCAAACTCGCTGTCGCGGCGCGTCTGGGCATCCATCCCCTCCAGTGCTTCGGCGATCTCCTGCTCGCTCACCTCAAAGTGCGTCGGCACGACGTTATCAAACTGCTGCGAAAAGGCTCTTAGCGCCGTATCGCCTTCGGTTTTCACGCGCTCGATAATGGCGCTGACCTTCTCCGTCAGGGAACGATCGGCCTGCGCATCCTGCCCCTGCGGGCGCTTAATCCAGCTCACCTGATTTAACATTTACGCGTCCTCCATCTGGCCGAGTTTGATTTGCGCCAGCAGCGCCAGGTGGTCATACACGACCCATTCATCAACAATTTTGCCGTTGACGATGTGGTAGTGCGACATGCCCATCACGAACAGTCGTTCTCCGGTCGGCTTGCCCAGTTCGCCGTAACCCAGGTGATGCCCTTCGATGATCCAGCGAACCGCCACTTTGACGCCGCCTTCATCGCACGGGTTGGAACAGATATGCTGCGGCAGCCACGCGCCGTCAGGGATCATCCCCACCAGCGCCAGCGTCTGATGGGTTACCGCCGCGGTGCCGTACAGCTCTTTCATCAGCGGGCCATGCCACTGCACGTTAGGGGCGTAAACCTCTTTGATTTTGCCGAACATCCGACGATTGTAGATCTCATGCAGCCAGCGCAGGCACTGCTCTTCCGTATCGGTGTGTGCAATGGATACATCGCACTCCATCTCCGGCGGATATTGTCCCAGCATGCGGCCGTTTTCGCCGATGTCCATCACGCGGAAGCCTTTATCAAACTGCTCCTTTGCCATATTAAATGCGATTTGATCGGTATTCAGGCCAAGCTGTTTCATTAACGACATGTTGTCGCTGACCACCCACTCCCGGTAAATTTTATTCTCGTGGATCATGCAATCTGCCACGGTACGGGTAACGAAGGTGCGGTTGGTCGGCTTGCCTAAATGGCTGTGCTGGGTATGCCGCCCGCTTCCCGTCACCAGGTGAGAGGTATAAAAACCGTCAACATCATTTCCGTTCCAGATAACCTGGGTTGCCATGCCGCGCCGCTCCGGGAAGGCAATTAAGCGTTGCAGCGTATCCTGTACCACCTGCTCACGGTTATAGAGTGTCCCCAGCGCGTTATACAGCACGCAGTTATGGGTATAGTGAGAATAAATTAAGCCGACATCGCGCTCGTCCCATATTTTATGGGTGCAGCGAACTATATAATCGACAATATCGGTATAGCAGTCATCAAAGCCGCGTAATGATTGCACGCGCGGTCTTTTTTCCGGTACCAGATCGACAAAATCACGACGTTCCACCTGTAATACAGGTTCCTCTTTCAGCGATTTCACGCTGCTTTTTTCGGGTACGGCTGGTGCTTTATTTGTTGCTTCGGTGGAAGACATATAAACTCCTGCTCTGTTTTCAGACAATAAGAACCCGCACCCGTAAGTGAGGGTGAATTAAACTCGATTATTTTCGGCAGCCAGAATAAGGGGGCTGCCGCCCCTGTTAATTCACTATTTGCGACCAGATCGCTAATTCATCGATCCCCAGATATTCACGGAAAATTAAACCATCACGTAATTCAAGCTGGCTGATACCGGTAATTGATATGGGTTTACGGGTTGGCGCACCAAATTTGCCGTAACCGTCATGCCAGGTTAATAACGACCAGCGCAGGGAAAGCCGAATCGGCTCGTTAGGATCTTTACGCACAATCAGATGATGGAGCTGCGTTTCGCTGTCGGCAAATGAAGCGCGGTAGCCAGAAAGCTGTGCGCCAATTTCCTGCTCACCGGTGCAGAGGCAATGACCCGGCGCGTAAAGCGTCGCCGCCGGGTGATAGAGACCGGGCACCACGCCACTGTTACCGCCCGCCCACATGGTTAAGTAGCGCTCAACGACGCCTGCCAGCGCCCCTTCTACGTCGTCGCCCTCGGGTCCGCCCGCCCAGCGGGCATCCAGCGTCTCGGCAGAGACCGCCTCCACGCCAAGCTGCTGGCGCATGGTCGCCAGGTTAAAGGCAAATTCGCGGATATCCAGCCCCAGTTGCGCCACAATCGCAGCACGATCCTGAAGCAGCCACTCCTGGCGTACGGCCCCATCAACACAGATGCGATCGGCCCAGGTGCGGACCCAGACATTTTTCCCGGTCGGCGGGCCAAAAAATCCCTCCCCCTGATGCTGAATGCGGGCTACGGTACGCTGAGCCGCATAGTACTCGTCCCCCGGGTTCTGGCTGCACAGAATATCCTCCGTCAGCACCGCTCGCTGCGGGAAGCTGTGCATCGCCTCAAGCGTCAGGCGCATAAACTGGGAAAGCTCATGCAGCTGTTTTTCGGGGGTAGTGAAAACCACCGGCGTGGCGTAAAAATCCGCCAGCTGGCCGATATCTTTCTGCTCCCAGACGACATGCGTCAGCGTCAAAATGAACTGCTGGATAGAGTCGAATTGAGGGCTGAAGCCCCGCAATCTGGTCATGTGCGCTCCTTAGACTGGAATAGCGTTAAACCATTGGTTTCGATAACGCCGCTGCGTGGGCGACGCGCCGAGTGGCGTATCACCAGCGTACCGGGCACCGTAATCTGTTCAGGCTCTATGGTTCCGCTGTCAATTTGCTTCATTAACAGTTCCACCGTGGCATCTACCATCGCGCCGACCGGCTGCGACGCCGAAGTCAACGCATAAGAGGGCCAGCCGGAAGGGCCGATGTCGTCATACCCGACAATGGAGACCTCCTCCGGAATGCGCAAACCAAACTCATAGCGCGCCACATCCATTACCGTGACGGCCATATGATCGTTGGCGACAAAGACCGCATCCGGCGCTGGCGACGCCGAAAACAGGGTATAAGCTGCCCGGGTGGTTTGCTGAGCGTCGTAATTCCCGTGCACCACCCGCACATCGGTGATGCCATGTTCTTCCAGCGTGGAGATGAACCCGCGCTGGCGGGCGATATTGACCGGGGAATCCGCCACGCCGCCCACGTAGGCAAAACGCTTGTGCTCCCCCGCCAGCAGAAACTCGGCAATCTGCCGCGCGGCCGCTTCGTTATTACTGTTGACGCTGGAGGCCATGCCACTCTCTTCGCTGCGGTTAAATAGCACTACCGGGATCCCGGCGGCAAGACACTCCTCGGACAACTCCAGCGACAGCGTCACCGAGGCCAGCACAATGCCATCCACCCGGTACTGCATAATCTGGTCAAAAATACGGTCAACGTTACCGTCCCGGTCGCCAACGAACAGCAGCAGGTGATAGTTCAGCGTATCCAGCTTTTGTGCCAGCGCCTCCAGCACCTGCGAGTAAAAGGGATTATCAAAGTAAGAAATGACGACACCGATAATGCGCGAACGCGCCGTGTTGAGCGAACGGGCTATCGCATTCGGGCGATAGCCCAACTCGCGCGCCGCCTTCAGCACTTTTTCACGCGTTGCCGGTGAAATGCTGGCCCCCGGCGTGAACGTTCGCGACACCGCAGATTGCGATACCCCCGCCAGTTGAGCGACCTGTTGGGATGTGACTGCTGCAAAAGTCTTACGTTTCATTACCCCTGATTCCTTATCAACGTCCTGCCCATTTGCGCGTGCTTCAAACGCCTCAGCAAGTGGGTGTTTTTTATACTTACACCACCTTTGCATGCGTATGCAACACAAAAAATTAAAATTCTCACAACAAGATCGAGATCACTTTACAAACATGAAACCTTTTCGTAACTTCAAATCTTGAATACGTATGCAAAGAGTTTTAATACCGTCAATGGTACCGGAGAGAACAGGAGTCGCCCAAAGGATTGAACCGGTAAACGTCGTCCCTGACTGGTTATAACCCATTAATTCTTAAGAGGTTCAAAACCATGTTTCAAGCACTGTTACGCCGTCGGGAAGCCCGGCTCTTTTTCATCATCAGCATCCTGTTCTTTATCTGCATCCATAGCATTGATGCATTCCTGGCCCCCATGATGATCAACCAGGGCATTGAGCCACAGATTATGGGCATCATCATGGGCGCATCCGGGCTGGCAACCCTTCTGATACGCTTCCCGTTAGGCATTATTTCCGACGTGGTTAAAAGCCGCAGGATCTTCATCCAGATTGGCCTGCTGCTGCCAATTATCGCCTGGCCAATTGCCTGGCTTGAACCCAATGCCATTACGCTGTATCTGGCGAAAGCGGCAGACGGCGTCACGGCGGCGACATGGGTGCTGTACAACATCCTGTTCATGCGTTACTTCGGTCGCAACGAAGCCCCTGCCGCCGTCGCGCTGCTGGCGCTGGCAGGGCCCATCGGCGTATTTCTCGGCAACTGTATTGGCGCGGTGCTGATCCACTATTTTGCCAATAACATCGCCTTTTTTGTCTCCTGCATCTCCGCCCTGGTGGCGCTGATCCTGACGACCCGCATTCAGGACGTGCACGACCCGGTGCAGGCCCCCACGCTTAAAGCCTGCATCACCGGTGCGCGCCAGCAGCTGGCCGACCGTTCCGTCTGGCTGATTGGCATCCTGGCGACCGTCGTCATTCTGGTGCCCTTCGCCACCCGGGACACGCTGACGCCGGTCTACGCCGAACAGCTCGGCGCCCGGGCGGGGATCCTCGCGGTGCTCGGAAACATCCACCTTCTGTTTTACGGGCTGGCCATCGCCCTGTGCAGCTCGGTGTTTTATCAGCGCCTTGGGCTGGTAAAAACCGCCGTGCTCGGCATCGTTTTACAGGTGATCTCCACCTTCGGCATTCCCTTTACCAGCAATATGTACGTCATTTACCTGTGGCAGGCGCTGGCAGGTTTTTCGTTCGGTATGGCCTTTGCCGCATTCATGTCGCTCAGCGTAGTGAATACCTCGTCTGATGAACAATCCACGCGAATGGGACTATTCCAGACCATTTATTCCTGCGGCATGTTTGTCGGGCCGGTAATGATGGGCGTAATGATGCAACATATTAACCTGTCGTCCGGTTATATATTGATTGCCGCCCTTTCCGTTGTGGCCGCTATTGCCACGCCGCTGTCCGCTCGATGGGTATATGCCCGTAAAACGCAAACCTCAGCCCAATTATTAAAAAACGGTGCGTACGCCGCCGCGCCGGATCAATAACCCACTCTGAAGTAAACACCCTTTCCCGGTCTGCCGGGAGGACAACTGACATCTAAAAAAGGTAAGGAGAAGCGTGTGTCCTGGAAATTAAAAACCGGTAAATCTACCGAAGAGCGCCAGCAAGCCAACCAGCAAATAAGAGAAACGGTTGAGCAAATACTTGCGGATATTGAAAAGCGTGGAAATAAAGCCATTCGCGAATTATCCATTAAATTCGATCGTTATGACCGTCAGGATTATCGTCTGACCCCCGCGGAGATCGACCGCTGCATAAAACAGTTAAGCCGCCAGGATATTCAGGATATTGAATTCGCCCAACAGCAGGTGGCGAATTTTGCCCGCGCGCAGAAAGAATGCCTGCGGGATCTGGAAATTGAAACGCGTCCCGGCGTTATTCTCGGGCATAAGAATATTCCGATTAACGCCGTGGGATGTTACGTGCCTGGCGGAAAATATCCCCTGCTCGCCTCCGCACACATGTCGATTATCACCGCCAGCGTGGCGGGGTGCTCAAGAATTATCAGCTGTGCCCCGCCGTTTAACGGTCAGCCCGCCCCGGCGATTGTCGCGGCGCAAAAAATGGCTGGCGCAACGGAAATCTATGCCCTTGGCGGCATTCAGGCGATAGGCGCCATGGCGCTGGGCACGGACTCGCTGGCACCGGTCGACATGCTGGTCGGCCCCGGTAACGCCTTCGTCGCGGAGGCCAAACGCCAGCTGTTCGGCCGGGTAGGTATCGATCTGTTTGCCGGTCCGACGGAAACGCTGGTGATTGCCGATGACACCGTTGACGCGGAAATGTGCGCCACGGATCTGCTGGGCCAGGCCGAACACGGCGTCACCACCCCTGCCATCCTGCTGACGAACTCGCTCCAGCTTGCCAAAGAGACGCTCAGCGAAGTGGAACGGCTGCTGGAAAAGCTCCCTACCGCCGACATTGCCCGCCAGTCCTGGCAGGACTACGGGGAAATCATCGTCTGCGACAGCTACGAAGAGATGCTGCTGGAGGCAGATCGTATCGCTTCCGAACATGTTCAGGTGATGACCGACCGGGACGACTGGTTCCTGGCTAACCTAACCAATTACGGCGCGCTGTTCCTTGGGCCGCGAACTAACGTGGCCTACGGCGATAAGGTGATCGGAACCAACCACACCCTGCCGACGCAAAAAGCCGCACGCTATACCGGCGGCCTGTGGGTGGGCAAGTTCATGAAAACCTGCACCTTCCAGAAAGTCCTCAGCGACGAAGCCACCGCCGAAATCGGCAGCTATTGTTCGCGTCTGTCGTTGCTGGAGGGTTTCGCCGGACATGCCGAGCAGGCCAATATTCGCGTGCGCCGTTATGGCCAGACGGAGGTTCCCTACGCCACACCGGCCCCGGTCAGGGAAAAGGTGTAAGCCATGACGCTTTTGCAAACGCCCTCTTTCACCCTGCACGGCAAACGCGCGCTGGTGACCGGCGGGTCAAGAGGGATTGGCTTCGCTGCCGCCGTCGCCCTCGCACAGGCGGGCGCAGAGGTATGGATCGCCGCCCGGGGCCACGAGGCGCTGGCGCATGCCGCAAGTCTGGCAGCGGAACACAGGCTCGCATTTCACCCGCTTGAGCTGGATATTACCGACGCTCAGGAGGTGGAGCGTGTGCTGGCGACATTGCCCGCTCCCGACATTCTGGTGAACAGTGCCGGGCTGGCCCGCCACCAGCCGTTTCTTGAGGTGAACGAGGACAATTTCGATGCGGTGATGGCGCTTAACCTGCGCGCCACCTTTTTTGTCAGCCAGCGCGTGGCGCGCAGAATGCGGGCGGGCGGTAAGGGAGGGTCGATTATTCACATCTCATCGCAAATGGGACACGTTGGTGGCCCCGAGCGTAGCGTGTACTGTGCCTCCAAATTCGCGCTTGAAGGGTTAACCCGAACGATGGCGCTGGAGCTGGGCGATGCGGGGATCCGCGTTAATACGCTGTGCCCGACCTTCATTGAAACCGACCTGACGCGCCCGGCGCTTGCCGATCCGGCGTTCCGCCACTACGTGCTGGACAACATCAAGCTGCGCCGGTTAGGCAAGCTGGAGGACATTATGGGCCCGGTAGTGTTTCTCGCCTCAGATGCCGCCGGGCTGATCACCGGCAGTGCCCTGATGGTTGACGGCGGCTGGACCGCTACGTGAGGGATGCAATGGAATATCCGCTTCTGGACAATACCGATCTGCCACTGGTGCTGCTTGGTGGCACGCTCTGTAACGCCCGGCTCTGGCAGCCCGTTATTGAACGGCTGAATGTCGCAGCGGTGTCCTGTATTACGCTGACGGGTGCGGAGTCCGCGCCGCAGGCGTCACGGCGGTTATTAGAGGTTCTGCCGCCGCGCTTTCTGCTGGCAGGGTTTTCTCTCGGTGCCATAGTCGCGCTGCAAATGGCCGCCGACGCGCCAGAAAGAGTGAACGGGCTGACGCTGATTTCCGTTAATCCGTTGCCCGTTGCGCCAGACACCCTCGCTTCACGCCGGGAAGCGGTACGCACCGCACAGGCGCGGGGCCTGGCCGACTGGCTGGTCTCCTCGCTGTGGCAGAGCTATGTCGCCCCGTCACGTCTGTCCGATCGGATCCTGCAAGAGAGTATTTGCCGAATGGCGCAAGAGTGCGGCATTGAGACCTTTGCCGGGCAAACGGAAATGGCCATTCACCGGCAGGACAACCGGACTGCGTTTAACGCCCTCTCCTGCCCCACATTACTTCTAAACGGCGCGCAGGACGTTATCTGCACGCCCCATCATCATCAGCTACTGGCCGCAGGCAACGCGAACGTGACCAGACATACGGTGGAGGCTGGCGGGCATTTTATTCCGCTGGAAAACCCGGATGAGATCGCGCCGCTGCTGCGTCAGTGGATAACGGAGTGCATACAGTGCGCAAAAACAGTTTAAAGACCGCATTTCTGGAAAATACTCCCATCATAAACGGCTGGCTGGCGATCCCGTCCGGTTATAGCGCGGAAATTATGGGCCATCAGGGTTACGACGCCGTCACCGTCGATTTGCAGCACGGCATGATTGATTTTGCCAGCGCGCTGTCAATGCTACAGGCGCTATCGGCCACGCCTGCCGTGCCGCTGGTGCGGGTGGCAGATAACGATCCGGCGCAAATCATGCGCGTATTAGACGCAGGAGCCTACGGCGTAATCTGCCCGATGATCTCCAGCGCGGAACAGGCTCGCCGTTTTGTCGCGGCCTGTCGCTATCCACCGCTGGGTGTTCGCTCCTTTGGTCCGGCCAGAGGTCTACTCTACGGCGGCAGTGATTATCCACAGCACGCTAACAACGAGATCCTGACGCTGGCGATGATCGAAACCCGCGAAGGGCTGGCTGATCTTGACGCCATCCTTGATACCGAAGGGCTGGACGGTGTGTTTATTGGCCCCAACGATCTCTCACTGACGCTGACCGGCAGCGCCAGCGCCGAATCCCATCATCCCGAAATGCTTGCTGCTATTGAGCGGGTGATTCAGTGCTGCCGCCAGCAGCAGAAGATTGCCGGAATTTTCTGCACTTCCGGCGCGGCCGCCGCAGCGCGCATTGATCAGGGTTTTCAGTTTGTTACCCCTGCAAACGACGTCATGCAACTGGGTCGCGCCTCGCGTGAAGCCATTGCCCTCGCCCGCGGCAACGCTATCCCTACCACCGGTGCATCCGGTTATTAAAAGGAGAAATAATGAAAACCATCCATCTTACCCAGAGTCAGGCACGAACACGGTTAATCGCCCCCGAGGACATGGTTTCCTGTAATCTTGCTTTTATTGATTGCAAGCTACCCGGCTCGCATCTCAAACAAAACTATTCCTTCATCGGCCCGGGTGTAACCCAGTCCAGCGAGCAGGTCGTCAATATTCCCGAGCCGCACGGCTTTAACATTGGCGCGGCGGCTATGCCGAAAGGGGTGACGAATAATCTGCATCTGCATTTCACCGCCGAGGTGTTCCTGATCCATGAAGGAACATGGCGTTTTCGCTGGGGTGCCAACGGCGAGCATGAAGCTGAATTTAGCGCACCCACTATCCTTTCAATACCGACCTGGATCTTCCGCGGTTTCACCAACGTCAGTAAAGAAGAGACCAGCGGTATGGTGTTTACGGTGCTCGGCGGGGACAACACGGGCGGCATCATCTGGCATCCTTCCGTGCTGGCGGCAGCCAGCGAATACGGAATGTATTTGAGTAAAGACAACATGCTCATCACACAGGAAACCGGCGACCCGCGGCCTGACCCCGCCGCGCTGCTGACGCCGCTGTCAGAGGAATATATTGCCGGGCTGCGTGACTACAGCGTTGAGGAGATGCGCCAGCGTGCGGTAACCGGCGATGACCGCTGCTGGTCAGCCCAGGGACTGCTGGATTCGGTGCTGCCAGGACACGGCGGCGAAATTGCGCCGGTTATCGGTTTCGGCATTTCACAGGATCGGGATTCCGCTCCCGCTATCGTGAGCCCGCACGGTTTTTCCGTCGAATGGCTGCGTCTCGCCGAGGATCACGTTGTGGGCCGCCATCTCTGCCCGGATATTCAGGTCATTATGGTCTTTAAAGGCCAGCTGGAGGTCACCTGGAACGAGGCGGGCGAAGAAGTGAGCGTTATCGCTCCGGAACGTTCGGTGATCTCTGTTCCGGCAAACAGCTGGCGTCGCTACCGCGCGGTTGACGGCAAAACGGAGTTTATTCTGACGACCCGCGGCGATCAGCGTAAGCGCCTCTACTGGGATGAAGCGATCCTGCAACAGGCGAGAGAACACAATCGCTGTCTCGATCCCGATGGCTACGTAGCCGATGCCGACATCCTGCCTGCCACGGCCCGTCGGGCCGGTGCGATACTGGAGACATGCAACAGCAACAAAACCTGAATTATCCGTTGAGCTCACTTGCCGGATCCGCTGCGTTCGTTGAGAGGCATGCCAGCCTGCATTTTCAGCCTGTTAACGAACCAGCGTCCGGCCGGGCCGGGCGGATGTTCCTCCAGGTGCACCGCCTGCATGGAAAAACCGGGCCCGACGTCGGGCTGCATCGGCACGTTCAGCGTAACCAGTTTTCCCGCTGCGAGATCTTCCTCGACCATTGGCAGCGGCATATAACCCCACCCCAGTCCGGCACGCAGGAAGGCGTGCTTCGCGCCCATATCCGCTAAATGCCATGTCTTTGACGACATGACGCCAAAGCTTCGGCCCACGGTGAGAGAGGAGCGATCGGTCAGCACCAGCTGGACGTGTTCCTGTAAAAGTGAACGAAGGATCGGACCGGACGCGTTCGCCAGCGGATGCTCAGGGGAGACAACGGCCACCGCAGGCACGCTGAGAAGGAATTCTGAGGTGCATCCCGCCGGAAGATGCGGCAGCGATCCGGTTATCGCCACCCGGCAATGACCGTCCAGTAAAGGCTGGAACACCGCCCCCAACGCTTCCACATACAAACGCAGCGGGGTGTCAGGAAATGCCTGCTGAAACGCCTGCACCGCAGCGGTGAGCTGCGCTACGGGAAACATCACGTCGACGGACACCGCCAGTTCAGGCTCAAGACCTTCGGCTAAGGTGCGCGCCTTAGCCTTAAAGGCGTCCATCCCGGCAGTGGCAAAACGCGCCGCTTCCAGCATGGCGACGCCCGCCTCCGTCAGCGTCGGATAACGCCCGGTACGATCGAATAATGGAAACCCGACCTGTGCCTCAAGGTTTGCCAGCGTCGCGCTGACAACCGACTGCGCGCGCCGCAGCCTGCGACCGGCGGCGGAAAAACTCCCTTCATCAACGGCAGCAATAAAGGTGCGGAGTTGATCAACAGACATACCGTCCAGCATGTATCGCTCCAGCAGATGGATCCCATCTAATTATATAGGCTATTCAGATAGGTCAAAGATTACTACTCTCAGTGCATGTTCACTACTCTTCAATGAAGGAAATACAATATGAAAACGACTACTGTAGGTATCATCGGCGCTGGCGCTATCGGGAAAGCCTTTGCAGAACAACTGGTTAAAGCGGGCATGAACGCTATTCTGAGTAACAGCCGCGGGCCGGAAAGCCTGACTGCGGTGGTTGAGAAACTGGGCCACGGGGCTCGCGCTGGCACCGTAGAACAGGCCGCCCAAGCCGACATCGTTTTTGTCAGCACAAACTGGGACAAAACCGAGGCCGCGTTACGCGGCATAAACTGGGAGGGGCGTATCCTGATCGACGCGACCAACCCGGTCATACTGCCAGGCTTCACGCTGGCTGAACTGGGCGGAAAAAACTCAAGCCAGGTGGTGACACAGTGGGCTCCGGGTGCACGCGTCGTTAAAGCCTTCAATACTCTCCTTGCAGGGGTGCTGGCTCAGGATCCGGCGCAGGCGGGTGGCCGTCGTGTCGTCTTTATCTCCGGAGACCATCCTGACGCAAAGGCGGAAATAACAGCCTTAGCCGGTCAACTGGGCTTCGCAAGTATTGATTTAGGCAGCCTGGAGGTTGGCGGTACGCTACAACAATTCCCCGGAGGGCCTCTTCCGGCGGTGAACCTGGTGCAACTGGCATAGCTAAAGGCAACGATAAATATGACGCAGCGTACTTCCGCAGAGACCTTTGAAGAATACCTTCCCGGCAAGCTGATCAGGGAACATCGGGCGCAATCTTCCCGGGATGTATTCGTGCAAATTCTGGCGCGCAGACACGTGCAGGAAAACGTCATTATTCCGGCAGTGCCGGAGCCTTTTATCGTCTGGATCCTCTCAGGTAATGCCGTCGTTGAGGAGCGTTCCCCCGGTGAGCCGTGGTTAGCAAACCGCGTTACCGCAGGCGATTTCTTTCTCACAACGGCGGCTTCTCCTACTGAAATGCGCTGGCACGCCGGGCCAGATACGCCTTTCGTCGTTATGCATGTTTATATGGGAGTGGCTATGATGCAGGAGTATGAACTGCGGGAAGTCTCCGGCGCGCGCGACGACACGCTATCCGCCCTGCTGGAGCAGATACGTCAGGAGCTGTATCTGCAAAATCCACCCAGCGGCCCGTTTATCCAGGGCATTGCGCAGGCGCTGGCAGTACATCTGATTCGCACCTATGGCACACCTGCGAAACGACACCGCGGGGGCTTGCAGGCATTTAAGCTGCACCGGGTCTTCACGGCAATGCGTGAAGGGTTAGCCCAGCCGTTTGACCTGGCACGCCTGGCTGAACTGACCGATCTTAGCGAATACCATTTTAGCCGCGCCTTTAAACAGTCAACCGGACTTTCCCCTTCTCACTACTTTATCCGGCTACGCATGGAGGAGGCGCGTCGCATGCTATCGGAAAGCAATGATTCCATTATCAATATTGCACTGAACGTCGGATACACCAGCCCCAGCCACTTTGCTGCCGTATTCCTCAGGCATAACGGCGTGACGCCCTCCCACTATCGCAGCGATGCCGTTCGCAGCAAAAGCCCGACAGTTTGAGCAAAAGCCCGCGCGAAGCGATTGCCAGAAAGATCCATTATTGACCCGTACTTCAGACATTCTTTCTGAAGCGTTGAAATCAACTCTCAAGAGGATCAACTATGGAACTCAACGGTAAAGTCGCGCTCATCACCGGTGCTTCAAGCGGAATTGGTGCCTCCACGGCCAAAAAGTTAGCGGAACAGGGCGTCAGGGTGGGTCTCGCTGCCCGCCGTCTGGATCGTCTTCAGGCGCTGGTGTCTGAAATTGAGGCTGCTGGCGGGGAAGCCATGGCGCTGGCCATGGATGTCACTGACCCGGCCTCAGTTAATAAAGGGGTGGAGGCACTGCACAAACGCTATGGCCATATTGATATCGCCTTTAATAACGCCGGGCTGATGCCGATTTCGGATATCGCCAGCCTCCGGGTTGACGAGTGGCATCGAATGGTAGATGTAAACGTAAAGGGCCTGTTTAACACGGTCGCGGCCGTATTGCCGATTATGCAGTCACAGCGCTCGGGTCATATCATCAATACCTCGTCGATCGCCGGGCGTAAAACGTTTCCCGGACTGGGCGTATACTGCGCGACGAAGCACGCGGTTGCCGCCTTCTCGGATATTTTGCGTATGGAGCTGGCCCCTCAGTTCAACATTCGCGTCACCTCGCTTCAGCCGGGTGCCGTTGAAAGTGAATTATTCGAGCATATCAGTGACGAAAATTATCGTGCACAGATGGAACAGCTGAAGGAGAAGATGACGTTCCTGAAAGCCGATGATATCGCCGACTCGATTCTTTACGTATTGCAGGCACCGGAACATGTGGACGTGGCAGAGCTGTTTATTATGCCGACCGAACAGCCGTGGTAAGAGGGTGAAGCGGGTCAGGCTGGTGCCTGACCCGCAACGTTAGTTTGCAGAGGCCGTAGGTCTGATGGTGATTTCGGTGGTATCGACACTCTCAGGCGCCTCGATGATGTGGCGCACGGCGCGAGCGATATCAGCCGGTTTGAGAGCAATAGCCCGGTACGCATCCATCACCGCCATGGTTTCTTCGTGCGTGATGGTCGAGGCCAGTTCGCTTTCCACTACCCCAGGGTTGACGCAGGACACACGGATGTTCGAACTTTCCTGACGTAAACCATCGGAAATGGCCCGTACCGCAAATTTGGTCGCGCAATAGACGGCGGCCGTGGGCACGACGGACAAGGCACCAATCGAGCCTATATTGACGATCTGCCCCGAGCCCTGGGCTTCCATAATCGGCAAAACAGCACCAATACCCCACAGTACGCCCTTGATATTTACGTCAATGGTGCGCTCCCATTCATCCTGCTTGCCAGCCGAAAGGGGAGAGAGAGGCATAATGCCCGCGTTGTTAATAAGTACGTCAATGCGGCCCCACTTATCCCGTGCTGCCTGAACGAAGGCGGCCATCGACTGGCGGCTGGTAACGTCTAATACCTGAGCCTCTGCCTCCCCACCTGCGCTGCGGATTTCATCAGCCAGAGCGTGGATGCGATCCAGCCTCCGTGCACCCACGAACACTTTTGCGCCTGCCTTGCCGAGCTCTCTGGCGATACCTTCTCCGATACCGCTGGAGGCGCCGGTAATTAAGATGACTTTGTTCATGTTTTACTCCTTCAGTTGAGTTCACTGCAATCATAGATACAGACCATTGTTTCTTGTATCCTGCCTTTACTGGACTCACTGGTTAGCAATGTTAAACAATGAAAATCGATCTTAATTTGTTACCGCTTTTTCTGGCGGTCGCCGAAGAACGCAGCTTCAGCGCTGCCGCCGGGCGCCTGGGCATAACCCGTTCCGCTGTCAGCCAGGGAATAAGACGTCTCGAAGATGGGTTTCAGACCCTGCTGGTGATGCGCACCACGCGCTCGGTAAGGCTCACCGAAGCGGGTTAACGGTTGCATAAATCGTTGCTGGGGCCCATCGCCAACATTGAGGCGGCTTTTGACGACATCACCTCGGACAGCATACCGCGCGGACAGCTCAGGATCGCTGTTACCTCAATTGCGGAAGCGTTTCTTTCGGGCCCACTGCTCGCCTCGTTTACGGCCGCGCATCCTGCGGTATCGCTTGATGTTTTCGTGTCAGATGAGGAATTCGATATCGTGGCAGCGGGCTATGACGCCGGGGTGAGGCTGGGCGAAGTTATCGAAAAAGACATGATCGCTATTCCCCTTACGGGCCAGCAGCGTGAACGGGTGGTGGCTTCACCTTCCTATCTGGCGACACACAGCGCACCGACGCACCCCCGTGAACTGGTCGCTCATCGGTGTATCGGCTGGCGCCCTTCCCCGGACGTTGCCCCCTATCGCTGGGAGTTTGAGGAAGCAGGCGTCCCTTTCGATGTGGCAATTGAACCACAAATCACCACTAACGATCTGCGTCTTATGCTCAGCCTCGCGCTGGCCGGCGGTGGTATAACCTTTGCCACGGAGGACACCTTCACACCGTACATTGAATCAGGACAGCTGGTTTCCTTACTGGATGCGTTTCTTCCATCTTTTCCTGGTTTTTATCTCTATTTTCCCCAGCGCCACAATATGGCCCCCAAGCTCAGAGCCCTGATCGAGCACATCCGCCAGTGGCGACAGCTCCCCGCCACGCAGCCTACACTGCGTTAAATGGTTCCAACCCTGAATGCAGATTTTCCTCAATCTACTGCGTCCCTTTGATGAGCATCAACGACAGCACGTCATTACCATGGAAAATGACAACGGACACGATGGGCAGGACTTCACACAAGGATGGAACCTTAAAAATGTACAGACCAATAGTTGTTATCCTCTTTATTCTTTTGACATTAGCCGCCCTCGTGGAAATCGGCATAATTTCTTTAGGCTAATACCGATAGCCTCTGAAAGGCCACGCTTGCGGCCTTTTATTTATTAAACATGAGAAGAAAACACGTTATTTTTTGAGTAGCAGAAATTAACCCGCCCGTAAAAATATATTTTATAAATGAGAGAGTTTTAAATATATCATACACCAGATATTTCACCCTAACTTAAACTACAATTAAGCAGCAATTAAACCTAACCAAAATTAGATATTTATCGCATATTATAATTATTAATATCGCCCCACCAGCACCGTTTTAAGGGTTGCACCTTTTACGCCAAAACCCTTTATCCACGCGCCCTCATAGCTAACGGAATATATTCACGCTATCAATTAATCTCCCCTGCAATAGCCGCGCTGGGTTTACTAACACTTAATTTGCTTATTCAGACATTTATAGCTATATCATTTTTATAACGAAATAATTTAATACCTGCACAAACAATAAGGCTTATAAATCGCAAACATATAAATAAACAACTATTTCCTGTGTAAATAATTAGCTTTGCCCTGAGGTTGCCACTTTTAATCCTGGCGGGCATCGGTCGCGCTAAAGAAAGTAACGGTAAATCCTGTTTATTAAACAGTATTTTCGCCGGGAGCGCGTTCATCCCTTCAGAAACGATGGCTTTGTTTGACACGCCGTAACCAATCACTCTGCTGGAGTAATAACTGTATGAGCCAAATATCTGTTATATCTAAATTAACTGGCGTGGAAACGACCACGGAAGGGACACAGATAACACTCGATCACTCCTCAATCGTTAAGCTTAACGTGGATCGAGCCAACATCGCAGATTACTCCCGCAGCGGAAACGATCTGGTGATTACCCTCAATTCGGGCGAAGTGATTACCCTCAAGAATTTCTACGTCGCTGATGCGCAGGGCGTAAGCCAGCTGGTGCTTGAAGAGAGTGACGGAGCGCTGTGGTGGATTGAAGATCCAACCGGTGCCGCGACCTATGAATCCATCGCCTCCACCGATGCATTACTGGCGGCGTCAGGGAGTGATGCTGGTGGCGCCGCTGCGTGGCCCTGGGTGCTGGGTGGCCTGGCCGCCGCAGGTGGGATTGCTATTGCGGCGGGAACCGGCGGTGGAGGTGGCGGAGATGACGATAACAACAACCCGAATCCCGGTAATCCGGGAAATCCTTCCGAACCTGATACTACGCCTCCGAATGCTCCCACTAATCTTCAGGTCTCACCTGACGGCAAAATCGTAACAGGTACGGCTGAACCGGGCAGCACGATTACCCTTAAAGATGCCGATGGCAACACCATTGGAACGGGCAAGGTCGGCAGCGACGGCAAATTTACTATCGATCTCGGTACGCCGCTCACCAACGGGGAGCAGATCACCGCCACGGCCACCGACCCGTCCGGCAATACCAGCCAGGGTGGTCAGGTCACAGCACCGGATCTCACCGCGCCGGATGCACCTGCCAATCTGGAGGTTTCGCCTGACGGCAAAACCGTCTCCGGTACGGCTGAGCCGGGCAGCACCGTGACACTGAAAGATGCCGATGGCAACACCATCGGAACGGGCAAGGCTGGCAGCGACGGGAAATTTACTATCGATCTCGGCACGCCGCTCACCAACGGGGAGCAGATCAGCGCCACCGCCACCGATCCGTCCGGCAATACCAGCCCGGGCGTTCAGGTCACGGCACCGGATTCAACCGCGCCGGCTGCCCCCGAGATTGTCACCGTCAATGATAACGTGGGCACCGAAGCGGGCCCGCTGAGCAACGGACAACGCACGGACGATGCACGCCCGACGTTCAGCGGCATCAGTGAAGCTGGCACCGTTATTACCTTCTATGACAACGGCAGGCCGATCGGCACCGCCACGGCCGATGCTACCGGGAAATGGAGCTTTAACCCGTCGACCAACCTGTCTGAAGGAAACCACGCCATTACCACCACCGCGACCGATGCGGCAGGCAACCAGAGCGGCCTGTCTCAGCCGATCAACTTTACCGTCGATCTTACGCCGCCAGACATGCCGGAGGCGACGCTCAATTCGACAGGCACGCAAATCACCGGTACTGCCGAGCCGGGCAGCAAAATTGTCATCACCAACAACGCCGGGGTGCAAATCGGGACCGCCACTGCCGACAGCAACGGCAACTACATCGCCAACCTGAACCCTGCACAAGTGAACGGCGAGATCATCTCCGTGGTCGCCTCCGATGCCGCAGGCAACCAGAGTTCCCCGGCGCTGGTTAACGCAGCGGACATCACCGCGCCTGCTGCACCGGGTAACCTGGTGGTGGCGGAAGACGGGGCAAGCGTCAGCGGAACCGCCGAGCCAAACAGCACGATTATTATTAAAGCGCCGGACGGTACGATCATCGGCCAGGCCACCGCCGGTCCGGACGGCACCTTTACCATCCCGATTTCGCCAGCCCAGACCAACGGCGAAGCCCTTGCAGTGACGGCCACCGACGGCAGCGGCAACACCAGTCCGTCCGGCTTTGCCGACGCGCCAGACAGCACGCCACCGCTGGCACCGGAAAACGTGGTGATCTCTGCCGACGGCACCACGGTAACCGGTACAGCCGAGCCGGGCAGCACCGTCACCATTCGTGAAAATGGCGTTAAGGTCGGGGAAGCGGTCGCCGACGATCAGGGTAATTTCAGCGTTGATCTGATCCCGCCGAAAGCCAACGGCGAAGCCCTGACCGCAGATGCCACCGATACCGCCGGAAACACCGGCCCGACCGCGCCGTTTGACGCGCCGGACATCACCGCGGCACAAACCCCGGTCATCACAGGCGTGGAGGATGATGCGCTCGACGTCACCGGTCCTGTCAGCCAGAACGGTCTCACCAACGACAAAACCCCGACCATCAACGGAACGGGCGAGCCCGGCACAACGATCACCCTCTACAGCGGCACCACTGAAATCGGCACTGCGGTGGTTGGGCCTGACGGCCAGTGGTCCATCACGCTGGAAACGGATCTTCCCGACGGCGGGCACGTGCTGACGGCGACGGCGGTTGACGCCAACAATAACCTCAGCGGGACATCGAACACCTGGAGCATCACGGTGGATACCGCCGCGCCGGGCGCTCCAGCCATTACGCAGGTCATTGATGACGTACCGGGCCGCACGGGGCCGCTCGACAACAACCAAATCACCAACGACACGCTCCCGACGCTGAACGGTACCGGCGAGCCGGGCTCCACCGTGACGATCCGCCTGGACGGACAGGATATTGGTACTGCCATTGTGAACAACGGTGGCGCATGGACCTTCACGCCCACTACCGCATTAGGGAACGGGCAGCATACGTTCACCGTCGTCGCGAGCGATGCGGCCGGCAACACCAGCGCATCATCACCCGGCTTTACCTTTACCGTCGATACCACTCCGCCACCGGCGGCCACCCTTGACACCGTCTCCGATAACATCGGCACTGTGCAGGTTCCGCTTAACAGCGGGGATACTACCGATGACACGCTGCCGCAGCTGCAGGGAACCGCACCGGAAGGCACCACCATCACTATCTATGACGGGACCACCCTGCTCGGCACGGCCGTGCTTGACGGCAGCGGCGGCTGGAGCTTTACGCCAACCACGCCGCTGACGGACGGCCCGCATTCGCTGACGGTCCACGCGACGGATGAGGCGGGTAATACCACCATCTCGCCACCGTTTGAGCTGGCGATCGACACGACCGCGCCTGCAACGCCGGATATTCCTGAGATCACCGTGAACCCGGACGGCGCCACACCGGGGACGGCTCTGAATCCTGGGGAGACCACCCGCGATACCACACCAACCCTGAGCGGCTCGGGCACGCCGGGAGATACCGTAAGCATTTACGATGGCGCAACCAAAATAGGTGAAGCCGAGATCGATGGCGACGGTAACTGGAGCTGGACACCGGAAGATCCGCTCCCTGACGGCACCTACGATCTCTCCCTGACGGTGACCAATCAGGACAGCGCCGGGAACGAAAGCGCACCGTCCACGCCAGTGACCATTACCATTGATACCGACGCGCCGGGCCAGCCGGGGATCCCGACAGTGACAGACAGCGTAAGCCAGATCACCGGGCCAGTGGACAACGGCGGAACCACCAACGATCCGCGCCCGGTACTGAGCGGCACCGGTACGCCGAATGACGTCATTACCATCTATGACCAGGTGGGTACAGGCGAGCCGCAGGCCGTGGGCAGCGTCACGGTGGACGGTAGCGGTAACTGGAGCTGGCGTCCTGAGAGCAACATTGGCGAAGGGACGCACCAATACACGGCGACCGCCACCGATGAAGCCGACAATGAATCTCTGCCATCAACCGGTATCACGATAACGGTCGACACCCTCGCCCCGGATACCCCGCTCATCGGTTCCATTGGCGGCGCTCAGAATGGAGGCTCAACCAACGATAACACACCTGTCATTGGCGGAGGCGGCACGACCGGCGAAACGGTGATTATCTACAACAACGGCGTGGAAGTGGATCGCGTTGAAATCGCCAATGGCGAGTGGTCATACACCCTGCCGACACAAACCGATGGTCCGCTGAATATCACCGTCGCCGCGGTGGACGACGCGGGTAACCTGAGCCCGGTCAGCCCGGTCTTTAGCGTGACGGTCGATACGCAGGCACCGACCGTGCCGCAAATTGACGCCGTCTCTGACAGCCAACTGACCAACAGCGTGCTTTACACCCGCGACGGTACCCCAACCCTCACCGGGATTGGCGAGCCGGGTTCGAGCGTAACCGTTTCTGTAGATGGCACGCCGTCTCCGGTGGTCGTGGTGGTTCAGCCGAACGGGACATGGTCCTGGACAGCCGACCCCGCGCTTGCGGAAGGGCCGCATACCTTCTCGGTTGCCGCAAGTGACGCGGCGGGGAATACCTCCGCCAGCTCCGGCGATCTCAGCGTGACGGTGGATACGCTGCTTCCTGCAACGCCAACCAATATCACCATTGCCGCAGAGGGCACGCCACTGACCGGTACGGCAGATGACGGAACCACGGTGACGGTGCGTGACGCCGGCGGCAATATCATCGGGACCGGGGTCGCGACGGGAGGCATCTTCTCCATCGCCCTCTCCCCGGCCCAACTGGATCCCGCGACGCTGACGCTGTTCGCCACGGACGCCGCAGGTAATGCAAGCCCGACAACCACCTTTGACGTACCGGACTCCCCGCTTATTCTGCCAGCGGTGCCGGTGATTACGGCAATCAACGATGATGCCGATCCCGTCACTGGCGATGTGAAAGACAAAACCACCAATGACACCACGCCTACCCTTACCGGCACCGCCGATCCGGGTAGCGTCATCACCATTTATCTGGATGGGGCGCTGGTTCCGCTGACCGAAATTGTTGCGGATACAGACGGCAACTGGAGCTATACGCTTCTACTGCCGCTCGCGGAAGGCCCACACACCTTCGCCGTCACCGCCACGAATACCGGCACCGGCGCGACCAGCGGGCAGTCGCCGATCGCGACCGTCACCGTCGACCTCACCGATCCGACCGCACCAGCCATCGGTGCGGTGACCGATGACGTAGGCCCGGTCACCGGCCCAATCGCTGACGGGCAGAGCACCAACGACAACCGTCCTACCCTGACCGGAACAGGCACGGCCGGGGACACCATTACGGTGTACGATGACGGCGACCCGCTGGGCACCGTTGTTGTCGGTCCGACCGGCACCTGGAGCTACACGCCGCCTGCGCTGGACGACGGCAGCCACACCCTGACCGTGACCGCCACCGACCCGGCAGGCAATGAGAGCGCCCCGTCGGCCGGGATCACCATCGTTGTCGACACCGTCTCTACCACGCCGGTGATTACCAGCGTGACGGATAACGCAGGCAATGCGGCAACGCCAGTCCCAAGCGGCGATCCAACCAACGACACTACGCCAACCCTGACCGGTAGCGCCGAGCCGAACAGCGTCGTCGCCATTTTTGATGGCGCTACGCAAATTGGTACGGTGGCAGCAGACGGCACCGGTGCCTGGACATTTACTCCTGAAACCGCCCTCGGCGAAGGGACGCATGACTTTACCGTCAGAGCGACGGATCCGCAGGGCAACGTCAGCCAGCCGTCCAACGCCTGGAGCGTCGAAATCGATCTGACTGCGCCACAGGTGCCGACGATCGTTACGGTCAGCGACAATGCCCCGGGAGGCACAACCGGCCCGCTTACCGCCGGGCAGGTGACCAATGACACCACGCCAACCCTCAGCGGCTCCGGTCAGGCGGGTACCATCATTCACGTGCTGAATAACGGCGTGGAGATCGGCACCACCACGGTCGACGGCAGCGGCAACTGGACCTTTACGCCGGATCCGGTACTGACTGACGGGACGTATAACCTGCGCGTTAACGCCAGCGATGATGTCGGAAACGTCTCCGCCAACTCGCCAGTGTTCGCCTTTACGGTGGATACCGCCGGGCCTGCGGCCCCGGTGGTTACCACGGTAATAGACGATGTCAGCCCGGGAACGGGAACCCTCGCCAGCGACGGCTCCACGAACGACACCCGTCCAACCTTCAACGGTACGGGGGAAGTGGGCGCAACGGTACACGTTATTGTCGATGATGTGGAAATTGGCACGGCGGTCGTCAACGCCCAGGGTAACTGGACCTTCACGCCGACCACTGAACTGGGCGAAGGGCCGCACGTTATTACCTTCAACGCCACCGATGCCGCAGGCAATACCGGGGTCACCTCACCACCGTTCAACCTGACGGTGGATACCTCGGTGCCTGAGGCACCGGTCTTTACCCCGGCCACTGACGATGCTGGTACCGTGCTGGGCCCGGTCGCCTCGGGACAAAGCACAGACGACACCACGCCAACACTGAACGGCACCGCGGCGGCCAACGCGACCATCACCATTTATGAAAGTGGCCGTGAAGTGGGTACCGCCGTGGCGGACGCAAACGGCGTATGGAGCTTTACCACCGGTACGCTGGCAAACGGCAGCCACACCTGGACCGCCACGGTAACCGATGCCGCGGGCAACGTCAGCCCTGCCTCACCAGGCTTTACGCTGGTGGTAGATACGGCTGCGCCTGTCGCGCCGGTTATCACCCAGGCGATTGACGACGTTGGCACCATCACCGGGGCAATAGGTTCCGGCCAGACCACCAACGATCCTCTCCCGCGTCTGGTGGGGACCAGCGAGCCGCTGGCCACCGTGAATATTTATGAGGGCACCACGCTGGTGGGCACCGGTACTGCCGATGCCGATGGCAACTGGACCGTCGATATCACCGTGCCGCTGGACAGTGGGTCACACACCTTTACCGCAGAAGCAACGGATCAGGCGGGTAACACCAGCACGTCGTCCGCCGACTTCAGCCTGACCATTGACACCACGCCGCCAGCGCTGCCGGTGCTGACCAGCATCACCGACGATGTCGGTAACGCCGCTGCGCCTGTCGCCAACGGCGGGTTAACCAACGACGCGCGGCCAACGCTCACCGGTACGGCAGAAGCCGGCGCGACGGTCACCATCTTTGATAATGGGGTACAGATTGGCACCGCAGTCGCCACCGGCGGCGCGTGGAGCTTTACGCCTTCCACCCCGCTGGCTGACGGGCCGCATAATCTGACCTTCTCCGCTACCGACGCGGTGGGCAACGCCAGCGCGCAGACCGGCGGTTACACCATTAATGTGGATGCCACCGCCCCTGTCGCACCGGCAATCACCTCGATTGAGGATGATGTGGGGACCGTCACCGGACCTGTTACTGGCACCAACCCAACCAACGACACCCGTCCGACCTTAAACGGTACGGCAGAAGCCAATGCCACCGTACGTATTTACGACGGCACGACGCTGGTGGGGACCGTCACTGCCGATGCCAACGGCAACTGGACGCTGCCGCAAACCAGCACCACGCTGACGGAAGGCGCGCATAACTTCACCGCAACCGCCACCGATGCCGCGGGCAATACCAGCGTGGCTTCACCGATTATCACGATTAACGTTGACCTGACGCCGCCACCAGCTCCAACCGCGCTGGCGGTGATCACCAACGGGACGCAGGTCACCGGTACAGCGGAAGCGGGAAGCACCGTCACCATCACCAGCAGCACCGGAACCGTGCTTGGAACGGCCGTCGCGGACGGTAGCGGAAGCTTCAGCGCCACCATCACCCCTGCACAGACCGCCGGTGAATCCCTGATCGTCTTTGCTACCGATAAGGCCGGTAACGCGGGTATCACCACCTCCGTGATTGCCCCGATCACCACAATCCCGAACGCGCCTGTTATCGCCAATATTGACGATAACGTTGGCACGGTGACGGGCAACCTGACCAACGGGAATACCACCGATGACACCACGCCAACCCTGAGCGGCACGGCGCAGCCGAACACGACCATCACCCTCTATAACAACGGGGTGCTGATGGGCACGGTCACCGCGAATGCCAGCGGCAACTGGAGCTTCACCACGCCGGTGCTGAGTGAAGGCCCGCATGACTTCACCGCCACGGCGAGCAACGGCTCGGGCACCAGCCCGATTTCCACGTCGACCACCGTCATTGTCGATCTCACTGCGCCAACGGCTCCAACCGGGACCTTCAACGCAGACGGCAGCGTACTGACCGGTAGCGCTGAAGCGGGCAGCACCGTCACCATCCGCCTGGCGGATAATTCAACGGTCACCGCCACGGCGGACAGCAACGGTTCCTGGAGCTACACCTTCCTCAATAAACAGACGGAAGGTCAGACGCTGCAAATCACCGCCACCGATGCGGCAGGCAACGTTTCGCTGCCCGGCTCAGCCCTTGCGCCGGTGGTGCCGCTCTCTGCCAGCACCAACGCTGAAGAACTGGCGCTCACGACCACCGCCACGGTGACCAATTCGCAGTACAGCGACTATGGTTTCCTGCTGGTAGGCGCCTTAGGTAACGTGCTGACGCTGCTCGGCAACGACACCGCGCAGGTAGGTTTCACCGTCGGCAACGGCGGCAGTGCGGATATTGCCGTGAACGCCAACGCCACGGGTGCCGTTCTTTCCCTGCTCAATACCCTTGAGCTGGTGGTACAGCGCTTCGACGCCGCCAACAACACCTGGACCACCGTGGTCGATACCGGGCAGCCGCAGTTCGCTGACCTGTTGACCCTCGGCGCGACGGGGGTGTCGCTGAACCTGAACGGGCTGGCGAATGGTCAGTATCGCGTCCTGAGCTACAACACTAACCTGCTGGCAACCGGCTCTTACACCAGCCTCGATGTGGCGGTGAAAGAGACCAGCGCAGGCACCGTGTCCGGCGAGACCAGCGTTGTCGGGAACGTCATCACTGACGTGGATCCAACCGCAGGCAGCGACAACGCCCCGGCGGGCACCACCGTCACTACGGTCACCAACGCCCAGGGCACCACCACCAGCGTTACGGCTGACGGCACGGTGATTCAGGGGCAATACGGCACGCTGACCATCAACCTGGACGGCAGCTATACCTATAACCTGACCAACACCAGCGCCGCCGTCATTGGCCGCACGGAGAACTTTACCTACACCATCACCCATAACGGCACCAGCGCCTCGGCAAATCTGGTTTTGTCGCTGGGCGAAGGCACTACCAGCAGCGGGATCGTGGCCGTGGACGATACCGCCTCGCTGACCTTCGACACCACCGTGGAGGCGATCAACAACGGCACCTCGTCGCAGGGCGGCTTTACCCTGGTGGGGATCAACCTTGGCAATACCCTGGGGCTGAACCTGCTGGACGATCTGGCCAACCCGATCATCTATAACGTGGAAGAAGGCACCACCCGCACCATGACCGTTCAGGCGTCCGTGGGCGGCGTCGCGCTGGCCTCGGTGTTCGACCTCTACATCTATAAGTTCAACAATGCGACGCAGACCTTCGAGCAGATGCGCGTTGAACCCGGCTGGCTGCGCGCGCCGCTGCTGGGCGGCACTTCCCCGCAGCTGACGTTGAACCTGCCCGCTGGCGAGTACCTGTTCCTGCTCAATACGGCGGCGGGGATCACCGCGCTGACGGCCTACACGCTGAACGTCTTGCAGGATCATGTCTACAGCGTGGCAAGCGTGAGCGAGAGCACGACCGGGGATGTGCTGGCGGATGATATTGCGCCAGCAGGTACCGTGGTCTCCGACGTTAACGGCGTGGCGGTGAACAGCAGCGGCCTGACGGAGATCACCGGCGAGTACGGTACGCTGCGGATCAACGCAGCCGGGGAGTACACTTACACCCTGGACAGCGGAGTCGGCGCTGACAGCATCAGCACCCCAGATACCTTCGTCTACACCATCACCGCGCCGAACGGCTCGAAAGACACGGCATCGCTGAACATCACCCCGACCGCGCAGCCAATGGACGCGGTGAACGATGTCAGCACGGCGATGGACGTGAACTCGGTGCACCGCACCGCCGCATACTCGGATACCACCGTCGGGTCGGCGAGCTGGAACGCCGCGCTGCTTGCCTCAACCCAGGGCAGCGGAAGCGGGACCTTCGTGGTGGATCCTAATACTGCACTGCATAACGTGGTTCTGTCGTTTAACGTCGCCTCGCTGCTGACCCTTACCGGGTTAACGGTCGACTGGACGCTGACCAACGGCACCACCACCCTCAGATCCGGCTCATTTAACGGCGGGCTGCTGCTGGGCGGCAGGGCGACGATCAACCTGACGGGCCTCGATCTGGAAGCGGGAACCTATACGCTGAACTATACCGGCAGAATGGGACCGCTGGGGGTGGGAAATATCACCGTTACCCCAAGCGTCACCGGGACCAGCTACTCCCTGTCGCAGTTTGACGCCACGGGCACCCACACCGTTGACGGCAATATCTTCGACGGCACCGGCTCCGCGGGCGCGATGGACCAGCTGCACTCGGTGGATACCCGTCTCAGCATTACCGGCTACGACGGCGTAACCACCACGCTGGATCCGTACACCGGCAGCACGCAGGTAAACATCACGGGCCACTACGGCACGCTGGCAATTGCCGCAGACGGCAGTTACACCTACACACTCAACCCGGGGATATCGTTCTCTACCATCACCAGCAAGGAGGTCTTTAACTACACCCTGACCGACGCCAACGGCACCCGGGATACCGCCTCGCTGACCATCAATATGGCACCGAAATTTGTCAGTTCGGAACATAACGATGTGATTAGCGGCACGGCCTACGGCGACACGCTGATTTATCAGGTGTTGAACACTACGGCGGGTAACGCCACCGCAGGTAACAGCACGGGTGACCACTGGACGAACTTCTCCCTGTCGCAGGGAGACAAGATCGACATTGGCGATCTGCTGGTGGGCTGGAACGGTAGCGCGTCGACGCTGGGGAACTATGTCTCTGTTTCACAAAGCGGTAACAATACTGTGATCTCCATCGACCGTGACGGCACGGGAGCCGCCTACACTAAATCTACGCTCGTTACGCTGGACAACGTTCAGACCACCTACGACGAGCTTGTAAACCAGCAACACATCATTACCTGATAGCACCTGCAAGAAATGACCCGGGCGCGCACAGCGCCCGGGCATAAACAAAAAAGCAGTACTTTTTTATTAGGGACAAGACATGGGAAAGAAGATGCCTTACTGGTGGCTCTCGTGCTGCCTGATATCTGTGCCCGCTATCGCGGCAAACCCTGCGGCGATGATTAATACCGGACAATTAAGCGAAACGCAGGAACTCCCCTCTTTAAATGGCCGCGTGGCGCCCGTAGCCAGCAAAGCCGCCCCCGGCACGCTACAGCTGGATGAAGCCGTAAACCGCGCCGTGACCTGGCATCCGGCCATCAGTGAAGCCGTCGGCAAACTTTATCAGCAGAGCGAAAATGTGGACGTCGCCAAATCGAAATATTATCCGCAAATTAACGCCGGCATGGATAACGGCTATAGCCACGACGGCGACGATAATGGCTTTACCCCCTCGCTGGTGCTTTCGCTTTCGCAAATGCTTTACGACTTCGGCAAAGTCGCAAGCCAGGTGCGCGCCGAAAACGCGGGCGTCGCCCAGCAGCAGGCCAACGTGCTGGTGAGCATCGACACTATCGCCCACGATACCGCCATCGCTATGGTGCAGGTGCAGACCTGGCAGCAGATGGTCGAGACCGCTAAAGAACAGCTGGACGCCCTGACCTCCATCGGCACACTGACGAAGCTGCGTAATGACGAAGGCGCCACGTCGCTCTCTGACGTGGTGCAGACCGATGCCCGTATCGAAGGCGCGCGAGCGCAGCTGATGCAGTATCAGGCCAGCCTCGACAGCTCACGCGCCACGCTGATGAGCATGCTGGGCTGGGACGGCCTGAACGCGGTCAGCAATGAATTTCCGCAAAGTCTGGCCCGCAGCTGCGATATTGCCGAGCCGGACGATCGCCTGGTACCCTCGGTTTTAGCGGCCTGGGCGCAGGCCAACGTCGCGCAGGCCAATCTCGACTATGCCAACGCGCAGATGACCCCTACCGTCTCGCTGGAGCCGGAAGTCCGCCACTATCTTAACGACCGCTACTCAGGCAACGAAACGCGGGACCGCACCCAGTACTCCGCGTGGGTAAAAGTGCAGATGCCGCTCTATCAGGGCGGCGGCCTCACCGCCCGGCGTAACGCCGCCGGACACGCGGTGTAATCGGCCCAGTCCACCATTCAGCGCACCCGTCTTGAGGTGCGGCAAAAACTGCTGGAAGCGCGCAGCCAGGTGATGAGCCTGATGAGCACGCTTCAGATCCAGGGCCGCCAGGAAGCGCTCAGCGCCCGTACCCGCGAGCTGTATCAGCAGCAGTATCTCGATCTTGGTTCCCGCCCGCTGCTCGACGTGCTCAACGCCGAGCAGGAGGTGTATCAGGCGCGCTTTACCCAGCAGCAAACCGCCGGACAGCTCCGCCAGCTTCAGCTGAACTGTCTCTACCAAACCGGGCGCATACGTCAGGCGTTCGATCTTGAAAACCGCACCATCCAGACCGTGGAGATCCAGCCATGAAGCAACGCGATATTCCGCAGGGTGAAAACATGACGGATGAGGCGCTGGAGCAGTGGGCGCAGGCGTTTGGCTATGTGGCGACGCGCTATCGCGTTGCCTGCTCGCCAGGCTCGCTGATCGCGGGCGCGCCGTGGCTGAAAGGCAAACCGATGGTGCCCGCGCTGACGCAGCTCGCCCGTGAAGCCGGGCTGACGTTCCAGCTGCTGACGGCCGATCAGCACGCCATCAACAGCTGGCGTCTGCCGGTGGTGGTAGAGCTAAACGACGGTAAAATCGGCGTGATCGACAATTTCGACGGCGAGGATACGCTTGAGGTCAGCTTTTTCGACGACAACACGCACACCAACCGCCTGTCGATGAGCGCGATGCTGCCTGCCATCCGCCACGTCATCGCCCTGCGTCCGCTGGCGGCGCTGAAGGACAGCCGCGTGGACGCCTATATCTCAAAATACCGCCCGGACTGGCTCTACCGGCTGGTGATGCGCGACCTTCGCCCTTACAGCTGGGTGATGCTGGCGGCGCTGTTTATCAACGTGCTCTCCCTCTCCGGCATTGTCTTTTCCATGCAGGTGTATGACCGGGTGATCCCCGCCCAGTCCTACCCGACGCTCTACGTACTGACCATTGGGGTACTGATCGCCACGCTGTTTGGTTTTGTGCTGCGCGTGGCGCGCGGGCACATTATGGATCTGCTGGGCAAACGCTCGGATATGCGCGTCTCGGATCGGGTCTTCGGCCACGCGCTGCGGCTACGCCACAGCGCCATTCCGCGCTCCACCGGCAGCTTTATCTCCCAGCTGCGCGAGCTGGAGCAGATCCGCGAGATGGTCACCTCCTCCACCATTTCCACCATCGTCGATCTGCCGTTCTTTATCCTGTTTGTGATTGTGCTGGCGATCATCGCCCCGCAGCTGGCGTGGATCGCCCCGGTGGCGGCGGTGATCATGGTCCTGCCTGGCCTGCTGCTGCAAAAGAAGCTGGCAGAGCTGGCGAAGCAGTCGGCGCATGAATCTACCCTGCGCAACGCGGTGCTGGTGGAGAGCGTACAGGGGCTGGAGGACATCAAGCTGATGCAGGCGGAGAACCGCTTTTTGCAGCAGTGGAACAGCTATATCCAGATCACCGCCGAATCCGGCTTGCGCACCCGCGAACTGACGCAGAACCTGATCAGCTGGGGGATGACCATTCAGAGCCTGGTCTATGCCGGGGTGATCGTGGTGGGCGCGCCGATGGTGATCGACGGCACCTTAACCACCGGCTCGGTGGTGGCCGCCTCGATGCTCGCCTCACGGATGATCGCCCCGATGGCGACGCTGTGCGGCGTGCTGGCCCGCTGGCAGCAGGTGAAGGCGGCCAAAGAGGGACTGGACAGCATTATGCAGCTGCCGACCGAGAACCAGCGCGAAGAGACGCCGATCCGCCAGGACGTGCTGCGCGGCCACTATCTTTTCGAGCAGGCGCAGTTCCGCTATCACCCGGAAGATCCCCGCATGGCGCTGCGCATTAACCACCTGGAGATCAAAGCGGGCGAAAAAGTGGCGATCCTCGGGCGCAACGGCGCGGGCAAATCAACCCTGTTGCAGGCGATGGCGGGCGGGATGGATCTGGCGGGCGGTGAACTGCGGCTCGACAACCTCAGCCTGCCGCATCTGGACGTGGCTGACGTGCGGAGAAACGTCGGCTTTATGACCCAAAACGCCCGGCTGTTTTACGGCACCCTGCGCGAGAACATCACGCTCGGCATGCCGCGCGCCACCGATGAAGAGATCTTCGAGGTGCTGGAGATGTGCGGCGCGGCCAGCTTTGTGCAGAAGCTGCCAAAGGGGCTGGATTACCCGATTATGGAGAACGGCGTCGGGCTGTCCGGCGGGCAGCGGCAGTCTATTCTGCTGGCGCGGATGCTGCTGCGCGACCCGAATATCGTGCTGATGGATGAACCGACCGCCTCCCTTGATGAACATACCGAGCGGGAATTTATTCAACGTCTCGGGGCGTGGCTCGGCAACCGCACGCTGGTTGTCGCGACCCACCGTGTGCCGGTACTGGAGCTGGTGGAGCGCGTGGTGGTACTCAAAGATGGCATGCTGGTGATGGACGCGCCAAAAGCGCAGGCGCTGAACAACAGCCGTATGCAGCAACAGCAGCAGGCAACCGGACGGGAGTGGAATAATGAAAATCAATCAGCGTGACGTTGCCGCAGTAGAAGATCTGGATAACGCGCTCGACTCCGAAAGCGGTTATACCGGTGCCCGGCGCATCGTTTTCTTCTCCCTGCTGATGTTTGTGGTGCTCGGCGTCTGGGCGTGGTTCGGGGTGCTGGATGAAGTCTCAACCGGCACCGGAAAAGTGATCCCCAGTTCACGCGAGCAGGTATTGCAGTCGCTGGATGGGGGGATCCTCACTGAGCTGAACGTACACGAAGGGGATCAGGTGCAGGCCGGACAGGTGCTGGCGCGGCTGGATCCTACCCGCTCGGAATCTAACGTCGGCGAAAGCGCGGCGCGTTACCGCGCGTCGCTGGCCTCCAGCGTGCGCCTGTACGCCGAGGTGAACGATCTCCCGCTGAAATTCCCGCCTTCCCTGGCGAAATGGACCGACCTGACCGCCGCAGAAACGCGGCTTTACAACTCTCGCCGCGCCCAGCTGGAGGATACGCAGCGTGAACTTCGCTCCGCGTTAGCGCTCGCCAATAAAGAACTGGCGATCACTCAACGGCTGGTGAAAACCGGTGCCGCCAGCCACGTGGAAGTGCTGCGCCTGCAACGGCAGAAAAGCGACCTGGAGCTGAAGCTCACCGACGTACGTTCCCAGTATTACGTGCAGGCCCGTGAAGCGCTGTCGAAGGCCAACGCCGAGGTGGATATGGTGTCAGCGATCCTGAAAGGCCGCGAGGATTCCGTTACCCGCCTGACGGTTAAGTCGCCGGTGCGCGGGATCGTGAAAAACATCAAGGTGACCACCATCGGCGGCGTCATACCGCCCAACGGCGAGTTAATGGAGATTGTGCCGGTGGACGATCACCTGCTGATTGAAACCCGCCTCTCGCCCCGGGATATCGCCTTTATCCATCCTAATCAGGAGGCGCTGGTGAAAATCACCGCCTACGATTACGCGATTTACGGCGGGCTGCACGGAGTGGTGGAGACCATTTCGCCGGACACCATTCAGGACGAAGCGAAGCCGGAGGTGTTCTACTACCGTGTATTCATTCGCACCAGCCAGGATTATCTGGTGAACAAGGCGGGCAGGCACTTTTCGATTGTGCCGGGGATGATTGCGACGGTGGATATTAAGACCGGGGAGAAAACGGTGCTGGATTATCTGATTAAGCCGTTTAACCGGGCGAAGGAGGCGCTGAGGGAGCGGTAGTCAAACGCCGGGTGGCGGCTTCGCCTTACCCGGCCTACACCGCTGTTCCGAGTGATGAGGATCCAACACACCTAACATGATCTCCATCACCAATCTGCTATAGTAGCCCAAATTCATTTTTCAGGAAGAAATCATGCGCCAACGAACCATTGTCTGCCCCATCATCCAGAATGACGGAGCCTACCTGCTATGTAAAATGGCCGACGATCGCGGTGTATTCCCCGGTCAGTGGGCACTCTGCGGTGGTGGAATGGAACCAGGCGAAACCATGGAACAGGCGCTGCGCCGTGAAGTCCGTGAGGAGCTGGGCGACGCGCTGGACATTATCGACGTCAAGCCCTGGGCTTTTCGCGATGACATCAGGGTCAAAACTTACGCCGAGGGTACCACCGAGGAAATTTATATGATTTATCTGATCTTCGACTGCATCAGCGCCAATCGGGATGTAACGTTTAACGACGAGTTTCAGGAGATCGCCTGGGTTTATCCGGAATCGTTAAAAGAGCTGGATTTCAACGAGGCCACGCGCATTACCTTTGCGCAAAAGGGCCTTCTTTAATCGCCCACTGCCCCGGCGTTTTACCGGTCCACGTTCTGAAAACTTCAATAAATGCGCTGACGCTGCTGTATCCGCACGAGAGCGCAATCCACCCCACCGGCTTCCCCGCCGCCAGCCACTCCATCGCCTGCATGACGCGCGCCAGCTGGCGCCAGTTGACGAAGTTCATCCCCGTCTCCGCGCTAAACCGCCGGTTGAATGTACGTACGCTCATCCCGGCACGGCTGGCATGGCTTTCCACCGTCTGATTATCATCGACGGATTGCAGCAGTTTCCTGACCACATTTTTCAGCCGGGGATCGGTCGGTACGGGCAGATAAAAGCGGACCTGAGACGCCAGAGCCAACTCCTCCAGCAGCAGGATGAGCTTTCGGGGATCGTATTCACTCCCGGCAACGCTTAAACGGGAAAACAGTGCATCGGTAAAATCGTCCGACTCGAAAAGCGTGGCCTCTTCCGGAAGCCCTTCACAATGGGCAGGGTCAAGATAGACAGCGCAACCTTCAATCGCACTTTCCGAAAAGGCAGCGTGCTGCTGACCAGGCGGGATCCAGCCGATATGTTTTGCGGGTACCACCGAACGCCCCAGCGGCGTCTCAATCACCAGCAGCCCCGCAGCAATGCGCCAGAGCTGGCCGGCATGATGGCTGTGCCACGGGGTGTGATAGCCGCCGGGATGAACAAGCCTCTCAGTTGTCAGCATGAATTTGACCGAAAATCGTTATTCTTCGACTTATTACAGAAACTACGCCTTATTCTGTCAAGGATAATAGCGGCTCAACATCACGAGGAGCTAACATGACCATCATTACATCCCTGATAAACCAGCCCGACAACACCGCGCAGCGCGAGCAAATGGCCTGTCTGTTAACCCGCTTATTCAATGGCAATGTAGATCCGGCAGAGGTGTTTACGCCCGATTACCAGCAGGTTACGGACGGTCACATGCTTGATTATCAGGGATTTATGAAACACCTGAACCATGTGCGTGCGCAGATCCGCGAGATTACGTTTACCGTGGAAGCGTTATGTTGCCATAACGAATGTATGGCAGACCGGCACAGAGTGGCCGTGACATATCCGGATGGTCGCCAGGCAGAATTAGAGGTGTATATGTTTGCCACGCTGCGCGAGGGGAAAATTTGTCGGATCCATGAAGTCACACAGGCGCCAGACGGCGATGCATTTGACCGCACCCTCGCCCACGCCACGCAATAACCTTACCCTACACGGGAACAGCGCATAACGGCATCTGCCATTATGCGCATCCGCCTACAGGGAAATTTTCAGACGTCGAACCGCTTCTTTAAGCTGCTCATCCGTTGGGGTAACGAAAGACATGCGCAGCGTGGTGTGGTCCGGCTCGTTGCAGTAGAAGAACTCACCCGGCACAAACACGACGCCGTTGCTCAACGTTTTTTCCAGCCATTTCGTCGTATTGATGCCGTTATTCATTTTCGCCCACAGGAACATGCCGCCCTTTGGCTTGTGGAACGACATCACATTGCCCAGCTCCGCTTCCAGTTCACTGGCAAAGGTCTGGTATTTCTGGCGATAGGCTTCGCGGATCATTTTAATCTGATTCGCCAGACGACCGGTTTTAAGATATTCGTACGTCATCAGCTGCGACAGCGTGCTGGTGTGCAGATCGGTGGTTTGCTTGAGGTTCACCACCGCACGCTTCAGCCACTCCGGCACCAGCACCCAGCCCACGCGGGTGCCCGGCGCGAGGATTTTAGAGAAGGTGGAGGTGTACACCACGTTATCCTCATTGCCGATATCTTTGGCATGAGCAATCAGCGGGCGGAACGCTTCCTCGGTATAGTTGATTTCGCTGTACGGATCGTCTTCGATAATCACGAAGTCATAGCGCTTCGATAATTCCACCAGCTGTTTACGCCGCGCCTCGGAGAGCGTCACGCCGCCCGGGTTACCAAAGGTTGGCACGATATAAACCGCTTTGATGGTTTTGGTTGCCACCAGCGCTTCAAGTTCATCTACTTTCATGCCGTCGCCGTCGGTGCCGACGGATTCAAAATTCGCCTGTGCCAGGCCAAAGACCTGCAACGCGGCGAGGTAGGTCGGACGCTCAACGACGACCGTATCGCCCGGGTTAATTAACGCACGCGCCAGCACGTCAAGCGACTGTTGAGAGCCGGATGTAATGACCACGTCATCGGCTTTACAGGCGATGCCGCGACCTTCACAGATGCGTTGGATCTCTTCGCGCAGCCCCGGGACGCCTTCCGTCAGGCCGTACTGGAACGCTTCGCCAAAATGCTGAGACAGCACGGCATCAGCGGCAATTTTTAAACCTTCATGATCGAACAGATCCGGGTTTGGAATACCGCCCCCCAGCGAAATCACGCCTGCCATTTTGCTATGTTTTAATAATTCACGGATGGCAGAGGATTGCAGGCCCTGCGCGCTGCTGGCGAGTTTGTTTGCAGACATTCTTTACTTACCTTCTTTTTTTATATTGTGCCCAATCTTAGCAGAATATGGGCAATAAATTCCGTTAGCTTAGGCAGCGGACGCAAATCCTGGCGCCACAATAAATGCACCGGCCTCGGCGCGGGCGTAAACGCTTCCAGAACCCGAACCAGCCTGCCGCTTGCCAGCTCTTCAGCCACCAGCACTTCCGGTTGCAGCAATAGTCCTGCCCCGGCTCGCGCCGCCATGCGTAAGCCGTAGCCGTCATTGCATCGTAAGACGGCATCACGCTTCCAGCGCACCTCGCCTTCCACACCGGGCAGCCGCCACTCGTTACGCGCCGTCCATACCGTGTGCGACAGACACAGGTGATCCACCAGATCGGCTGGCGTTTGCGGCGTACCGTGACGCGCCAGATATTCCGGCGCGGCGCAGATCGTCATGTTGTAGGGACACAGGTATTTCGCCACCAGATCCTCATTTCGGATCTCCCCGATGCGAATGGCCAGATCGACCCCTTCCTCCACCAGATCCACCATTCGGTTGGTGAGATCCAGTTCGATGCGCACTTGCGGGTAGCGCTGTAAAAACGTGGCCGTCAGAGGCGCGATAACGCAGCCGCCAAACGAGGTGGGTGCCGTCACGCGCAGGGTGCCGGCGGGCGTGGCTCGCAGACGTTCAACTGCGTTTTCAGCAATCGAGACCTGCTCCAGCACGCGCCTGGCCTCTTCGAAATAAACGCGTCCGGCGTCGGTCAGGCTCTGGCGACGGGTGTTGCGCTCCAGCAGCCGCGTGCCGAGCTGCGATTCCAGCAGCGCAATATACTTCCCGACCATCACCGCCGACATCTCCAGCCGGGCCGCCGCGCCGGTGAAGCTGCCGCTTTCCACCACCGCGATGAACGTCTCCATCCCGCGAAGCTTATCCATATTCCAAACCTCTGGTTAGTAATCTTCTAACGTTAGCCCAGTTTATCTGAGTTTTTATTTATTAAAGAATGAAGACTCACAACATAAGGAGTATGCTATGAAAATCGTCATTATTGGTGCCAGCGGTACGGTCGGTCGTGCAGTCACAGAAGAGTTAAGCCAACGCCACGAGACGATCCGCGTGGGTCGCACGCAGGGCGAGCATCAGGTGGATATCACCTCGCAGGCGAGCGTACAGGCGCTGTTCGAAAAGATCGGCCCGGTGGATGCGATTGTCTCCGCCAGCGGTGGGGTACACTTCGGCCCGCTCGCAACCATGACCGACGGCGAGTTCAACCGGGGCTTGCAGGATAAGCTACTGGGGCAGGTTCGTCTGGCGCTGACCGGCCAGCACTTCCTGAACGAAGGCGGCTCGATTACGCTGATAAGCGGGATTGTGGCGCACGAACCGATTGCTCAGGGCGTCAATGCCACCACCGTAAACGCGGCGCTGGAAGGGTTTGTGCGCGCCGCGGCCTGTGAACTGCCGCGCGGGATCCGCATTAACCTGATCAGCCCAACGGTGCTGACGGAATCCGTCGAAGCATATGATGGCTTCTTCCCGGGCTTTGAAAGCGTTCCCGCTGCGACCGTTGCGCAGGCCTACCGCCGCAGCGTGGAAGGGGTACAGAGCGGGCGGGTATATAAAGTCGGCTATTAAGCCTTACGGGCGGCGATCAGCACCAGCATCGGGCGTTCCGCCTCTTCGGCCAGCGCGGGCCAGGCGTCAACCTGCGCCTGCGTTGGTCCCCACTCATTGACTTCGCTTATCGTCAATCCGGCCTTGATCAACGCGTTAAGCGTGGTACCCAGCGTGCGGTGGTATTTGATTACCCCCTCTGCCAGCCAGTTGCTGACGCGCTTGCCTTCGTCCTGATAATGGTTCACGCCCCAGAACCGCTCACCGTTGTCGTCGGTGAGCCAGCCCTGACGGGTGGCGCAGGTATAAATCGGGTGCTCCATCGAGAAAACCAGGCTGCCGCCGGGTTTAAGCGCACGCTGCACCCTGGCGAATAACGCATCCAGTTCCGGCAGATAGTGCAGCGCCAGCGAGCTGTAGACCAGATCGAGACTGTTTTCGCGAAGCTGAAGAGATTCCAGATCGCTACGCTGATAGTGGATCTGCGTGTCATCCGTCAGTTCTGCCGCGCGGGCGAGCATCTTTTCAGAGATATCGACGCCCGTGACGTCGCAAGCGCCCAGCTCGCGCGCCACGCGGCAGAACCAGCCGTAGCCGCACCCAAGATCGATAACTGATGTGCCGGTTAAATCCGGCAGCATCGCCTTAAGCGCAGGCCACTCCGGCGCGCCGTCCAGCCCCTGAACCGAGCGCGGAAGCTGGGCATAGCCTTCAAAAAATGCCGGGTTGTCGTAGATGTTTTGTGCCATAACGGACTCCTTTATCGCAACAGTGGCGAGGGTAAAGCACCCCTCGCCCGTTGACAACGTATCCGTCTTATAAATCACAGCCTGCGCCGGATTTTCTCCACCATGGCTGTGGTTGAGATCCCGTAGCGGTCATGGAGGGTGGGCAACGCGCCCGCATCAAGGAACGCGTCCGGCAGCGCGACGGTATCGAAATCCACGTTCACGCGGTTGCGCATCAACAGCGACGCGACGGCTTCGCACAACCCGCCTACGCTGCTGTGGTTTTCCGCCACGATGACCAGCCGTCCCGGCTTCGCAGCCTGCGCCAGGATCGTCTCTTCGTCCAGCGGCTTAATGGTGGGCGAGTGCAGCACCGCCACGCTGACGTTATCCTTACGCAGCTGCTTCGCCGCCTCCAGCGCACGCATGGTCATCAGGCCTGAGGCGACGATCAGGACATCGTTCCCCTCTTCCAGCAGCGCAGCTTTGCCAATCTTAAACTGGTAGTTGTACTGGTCCAGCACCACCGGCACCTTGCCGCGCAGCAGGCGCATATAGACAGGGCCATCGTGCGCTGCCATCGCCGGCACCGCCTGTTCGGTGTCGATTGCGTCACAGGGATCGATAATCGTCATGCCCGGAATACCGCGCATAATCGCAATATCTTCCGTCGCCTGGTGGCTCGGCCCGTAACCGGTGGTTAGCCCCGGCAGCGCCGCGCAGATCTTCACGTTCAGGTGCTCTTCAGCAATCACCTGATGGATAAAATCGTAGGCGCGGCGGGTGGCGAAGACGGCATAGGTGGTGGCGAAAGGAATAAAACCCTCTTTCGCCATGCCGCCCGCGGCCCCCATTAACAACTGCTCGGCCATGCCCATCTGAAAGAAGCGTTCCGGGTAGGCCTGAGCGAAAATATGCAGATCGGTGTACTTCGACAGATCCGCAGTCATGCCTACGACCTCCGGTCGCTGTTCCGCCAGCTTCACCAGCGCGTGGCCGAACGGTGCGGCTCGCGTCTCCTGGCCCTCTTCCGCGATAGAGGCAATCATCGCCGACGTGGTTAAACGCGGTTTTTTCTCCGTGGTCTGGCTCATTACAGCACTCCTTCAGGTTTGTTGGCATCCAGCACAGCGAGTGCCTTTTGCCACTCGTCAGCATCCACGCGAATAAAATGGTTCTTGTCACGCTTTTCAAGGAACGGCACGCCCTTGCCCATCAGCGTGTCGCACAAAATGACGCGCGGCTGGTTTTCCGGGTAGCGTTTGGCGTTATCAAACGCCGTTACCAGTGAAGGGACATCGTTGCCGTTGACGCGCTGCACGTACCAGCCGAAGGAGGTCCATTTATCTTCCAGCGGCTCAAAGCCGAGGATCGCGTGCGAGTTGCCATCCGCCTGCTGGCGGTTAATGTCCACCAGCACGATCAGGTTCGACAGGCCGTGATGTGCCGCCGACATCGCAGCTTCCCAGGTTGACCCTTCGTCCAGCTCGCCGTCCGACATGGAGTTAACGACCCATGCCGCGCTCTGCTTGCGCTTCAGCCCCAGCGCCATGCCAACGCCAATGCTTAAGCCCTGCCCCAGCGAACCGCCGGAGATCTCCATGCCCGGCGTGTAGGTTGCCATGCCGGACATCGGCAGGCGGCTGTCGTCCGCGCCGTAGGTCTCCAGCTCCTCTTCAGGAACGATCCCCGCTTCAATCAGGGCGGCGTAACAGGCAATGGCGTAGTGGCCGTGAGAGAGCAAAAAACGGTCACGCCCCTCCCACTCCGGCTCGCCCGGCTTAAGGTTCATCCCGTGGGCAAACGCGGTGGCCAGCACATCGGCATAGCCCAGCGCCTGCCCGATGTAGCCCTGCCCCTGCACTTCGCCCATGCGCAGCGCGTAGCGGCGAATGCGCCAGGCCGCGGCGGCAACCTGTTGAACTGTGGTATCCGTCATCGTCGTATCTCCTTAATGGATCAGCATCCCGCCGTTCACGTCGAGCGTGATACCGGTGGAGTAAGAAGAGAGGTCGCTGCCGAGGAACAGCGCGGCGCGGGCAATATCCTGCGCGTCTCCGAGGCGGTTAAGCGGAATGCCCGCCAGAATGGACGTTTTCATCTCATCGCTCAGCTTGCCTGCGGTAATGTCCGTCTGGATAAGACCCGGCGTGATGCAGTTTACGCGCACATTGTCGGGCCCCAGCTCACGCGCCATGGCTTTTGCCAGCCCCAGCACACCCGCTTTTGCAGCGCTGTAGTGTGGGCCGCCAAAGATGCCGCCGCCGCGCTGGGCCGATACCGATGAAATGCAGACGATGCTGCCCGACTTTTGCGCGCGCATAGTGGGAATAACCGCCTGGGACATTAGCAGCGTGCCGCGCAGGCTGACGTCAAGCACCGCATCGTAATTTTCGCGTTTGATATCCATCAGCTTGATCGGCTGAGTTATGCCGGCGTTATTCACCAGAATATCGATGCGCCCGTATTTCCCCAGCACCTGCTCAATGGCGGCATTAACCTGTAATTCATTGCTGACGTTCGCCGCAAGGCCCAGATGTTCGTCGCCCAGGCTCGCGGCGGCAGCCCGGCTGGCTTCAGCGTTTAAATCGATAATCACCACTTTCGCACCCTGTTCAGCATATAATTTCGCCGTAGCGAAACCCAAACCGCGTACGGAAGCCGCGCCGGTAATAACGGCGACTTTATTTTTCAGTAGCATACATTTACTCCATTCGGACAAGAGAGATTTAATGTTTTATTTCGGTTCTTCCAGCAGCATAATCATAATTAAGCCAATGGCTGCGCAAATACCGAAATAAATAAACACGGAATTAAAACTACCTGTTTTATCCAGCAGATAACCTGCCAGCATCGGGGAAACAAATCCGCCGAGATTACCGCCGCTATTGATAATGGACGCGGCAATCGGATAGGTTTTACTGTCCGCAACAGCCATTCCATAAGCCGTAAAAGCGGGCCAGCCGATATTCAGACAGAGGCCGACAAAAAATAACCCGACGCAAACCGCGACGGTGCTTTGCGGAATATTCAGCATAATAACCATCATTAAAACGGTGCTGATGGCGGTAAACATCATGGTCGGTTTACGTCGGCGGCCGAGCAGTTTGTCGGAGACGTAGCCGCCAAAAATCGCACCGATAAATCCACCGATGCACGGCATGCTGGCGACCAGCCCCATGCTCATAAACGTAAAGCCTTTCTCTTTCACCAGATAGAGCGGGATCCACGTCAACAGTCCGTACAGCACGCTGACCATCATAAAATAGGCCAGGCAGTCGCCGAGAATATTCTTCGAGGTAAACAGCCCTTTCACCGTGCTTACCGGGGCTAATTCCCGCACGCGGATCAGCCGATCGAGGCGTGCAAAGCCTGGTGAAATCACGATATTTTCCTGTCTGGCGTCCGGGGTCTCCTGACCGGCGGTAATGGTCTCCAGCTCTGCTTTCGAGACGAATGCGCTCTCGGACGGCCTGGTGCGTACCAGCAGATACCACAGGACGGCAATGACCAGACCGGGGATCGCAAAGGAGAAGAAGACCCAGCGCCAGCCCCAGGTCATGGCGATCCACACTGCCAGCGGCGGCACGAGGATGGGCGCGAACATGGTGGCGGCGATGTAGACGCCCGTGGCAGTGGCCTTCTCCTTTGGCGGAAACCAGTTATTGATGGTGGAGGCCAGCCCGACCGGGCACGGCCCCTCTGTTAACCCCAGCCCCAGGCGGATACACTTCAGGCCCAGAACCGAGGTTGCGGTGCCCATCAGCCAGGTAAAGGCAGAGAAGCCGAATATCGACAGTGCCACCATGCCGCGAATTCCCTTTTTGGCAATAAAAAAGCCCGCAGGAATTTGGCTCAGGGCGTATCCCAAAAAAAACATGCTGGCGATGGCACCGGCTTCGAAATTATTGATATGAAATTCGTCAATGATAAACGGCAGTACTGCACCAATATTTGTTCGGTCAGCATAGTTAATGGCATAAACAATAAAAATTAATGCCAGCACAACGAAACGGTAATTGGTTTTTTTAGTCTTTATGTAGGGGACAGCTTGTTCTATACGAGACATAACTTACCTCATTATTCGAACACCGTGAGTCGTTTTATTATTGCGTTCAACGTCAATATATCGGCTCACCCATGAAACGCCATTCAATAAAGCTCATTTATTGCTGAGATAAATTTGATTCGCGATACAGCTCAAAAAAATAACATCGGGATAAAATTGCCCGCTCGCAGTCTCAATGTTATGTTTTTTATCAATTATCGTGTAAGGAGTAGGCCATGTCCGCGCAGGATCGCCAGACGTTATCGCTGCCCTCGCTCAGAAATTTGCAGGCGTTTATCGCCGTTGCTAACGCCCTGAGCATCCATCAGGCGGCGGAACAGCTCAACGTCACGCCTTCGGCGGTAAGCCACCAGATCGCGTCGCTGGAATCGTGGCTGGGCAAGAAATTATTTATCCGCAGCGGCAAAGGGGTTCAACTCACCCCGACGGGAGAAAAATATCTGCGGGAGGTCTCGGCGGCGATGAGCGCCATCGGGCGCGCCACCGATCAAATCGTGAAAGAAAAAGACAATGCTGTGCTTCGCGTGCACTCTTCCCCCACCTTCGGGCTGTCCTGGCTGTTGCGCCGTCTGGGCAGATTCCGCGCCGAATATCCTGATATCACCATCAATCTCACCTGCTCCTATGAGAACCTACAGTTCGCCAGAGATAATATCGACATTGATATCCGTCACGGTATTCCGGACTGGGACGCCTACCGGGTGATGACCATTAAAAACGACACGCTGGTGGTATTGGCCTCGCCGGACTATGCAGAAGAGCATCCCATCAGCACGCCCGCCGATCTGCTGCAACAATCGCTTATCTCGTCCACCAGCACTCTGGTGAACTGGGAGAAATGGTTCGCCTGGCACAATATCGACAGGCCCTGGCTTAATTTCAGCCTCAGCTTCGACCGCTCCTACATGAGCTTTGAAGCGGCGCGCATGGGGCTTGGGTTTATTCTGGAGAGCAAAATGATGGCTACCGATCACCTGAAGGATGGCTCGCTGGTGCAGGTGCTGCCTGATGAAATGGGTATCGCCATCAACGCGCACCATCTGGTGATGCCGCACATGAACGAACGCGCGTGGAAGATCCAGCAGTTCGTCGAGTGGATTGACCGTGAGTTGCGATTGTCGGGGTATCACCTGTAGCGATACCCCAACGTGGCGTCAGGCGACCGTGCCCCAGACCAGATTCCCCTTGTGGAACGTCGCGGTGCGAGGAGAAATGCGCGCCACGGCCTCGGCGGAACAGGAGGCATCCACCAGCACGAAGCTGGCGTCGTCCTGCGCTTTAGGCCACACGCGCTCACCTTTGTCGTTCAGCGGCAGCACGTCGCCGGTGGCGATGCCCAGCGCCCGCGAAAGCGTCTGTTCGTTCGGGCGAATATAGAGCTGGGCGTAGAGGTTGGCTTTCTCCAGCATGTCCCCCAGACCGTACGGGGACCAGTGGTCAATCACGCTGTCGGTACCGGTCATGACAAACACGCCTTTATCACGTAAATGCTTCAGCGGCATGTGCAGGGTGCCAATCGGCACGGTCGAGGCGATGGTCACCTGCTGTGCCGCCATGCGGGTGGCGATCTCATCCACCTGCTGTTCGTTAAGCGTCGCCAGCGCGAAGGCGTGGCTGATGGTCAGCTTCCCCTTCAGCTCCGGCGTTTTCTCCACGGTTTCTACCATGTAGTTCACCGCCGCCACGCCCGCCGGGCTGGTTTCGTGCAGATGGATATCCACCCCTTTGTCATAATCCAGCGCAATCTGGAACATGGTGTCGAGGGATTTCTCCATCGCGCCGTCGACGCTGGTTGGGTCCAGCCCGCCCACGTAGTGCGCTCCGGCCTGCATCGCCTCGCGCATCAGCTTTTCAGAGTTGGAGAGCAGCAGACCGTGCTGCGGGAAGGCAACGATTTCACAGTCAAAACCTGGCTTACGGCGCGCCAGTACCGCCTGCAAATTTTCCAGGTTTTTCAGGCCGGAAACCGGCTCTATGTTGCAGTGGCTGCGGGCGATGGTGGACCCTTTGGACTGGATCAGGTCGATCAGCTTTTCGGCGCGTTCTTGCGTGTAAGGCTGTAATTCCGGCAGCAGCTTCTGCTCCAGGCGGATCATGTCCTGAATAGTGGTACCCGCCGGACGGTTCAGGGAGCGCCACGGGCCGCCATAGAAGGTTTTGTCCAGATGGATATGCATGTCGCACATCGCCGGGAGCATCAGCTTTTTGCCCGCATCGAAGTGCGGCAGGGCCGCGTCGGCGTGGCTGTTGTTATCGCGCAGGGCGACGATTTTCCCGTCTTTGATCTCAAGCGTTTTCAGCTCGGTGCGGGTGCTTGTCGCCACGCTGCCGTCGAAGTTAAACCCGGCTTCCAGCAGCACGTTGTCGAGATAGTAATGTTTTGCGGTGATGTTCATCGGTTTACCCGTCTCGCAGGTTGCCTTAGCAGAATCGGCAGCATACGCGACGGAACCCGTGGCGCCAAACAGCGCGCAGGCGGTAACCATTTTACCGCTCTGGCTAATAAACTCGCGGCGGCTTTTATTCTCACTCATCTTATCTTCCTTCGTTAACAATGTGGGTACCCGTTTCACCGCGCAGCGCTGCGGGCAGGCAGTCCGGCGAGGTGATGATCACGCGCCTGCCGCCATGGCGTAAAAATTCCAGCGAAGCGACGATTTTTGGCAACATGCTGCCCGCCGGGAAGTGGCCTTCATCCCTGTAGCGCGTCATCTGCGCCACGTTGACGGTATCCAGCGCCTGCTGGTTCGGCTTGCCGAAGTTCACGCACACTTTCTCCACGCCGGTGGTGATCACCAGCACGTCGGCGCCGATCTCGCGCGCCAGCAGCGCGGTGGAGAGATCTTTATCTATCACCGCGTCCACGCTCTGATAATCGCCCTGGTCACTGCGCACCACAGGAATGCCTCCGCCGCCTGCGCCGATCACCACAAATCCTTTCTGCGTCAGCGCCTTGATGGCGTCCGCCTCGACAATGCGCCGCGGCTGCGGTGAAGCCACCACGCGGCGATAGCCCCGGCCTGAATCCTCGACAAAATGCCAGTCCGGATGCGCAAGTTGCAGTTCGTCGCGCTGCGCCTCGCTGAAGAACGCGCCGATGGGTTTCGTCGGGTGCATAAAGCCAGGATCATTTTTATCCACCTCCACCTGCGTGACGACCGTAACCGCTTTTTGTTCCCCGCGCGCCGCCAGGCGGTTGTTGAGCGCCTGCTGGATCAGGTAGCCGATCCCACCCTGGGTATCTGCCACACAGTTTGCCAGCGGGGTCAGCGGCAGCCCTTCCCGCTCGTGGGCGATCTCGGCGCGGCGCAGATCCAGCCCCACCTGAGGGCCGTTGCCGTGGGTGAGCACGATGTCATAGTCCGAGGCCAGCATTTCGAGCACCGACTCAGCCACCGCTTTGACCGCCTGCGCCTGATGCTCAATCGACTGGCTGGCGTTGTCTTTGATAATGCTGTTGCCGCCGATGGCAACGACCATAAGCTCTTTCATTTTGTTTCCTTTAGAAGGTGCGTTCTGGCGCCCTCACCCTGGCCCTCTCCCACTGGGAGAGGGGAATTAACAGAGATATCGAGAACATGCTTCACCACAAACATCCCGCCCATCATCAGGTAGGCCGTGACGAACATCAGGGAACTGCCCTCGGCAAAGCCCACCACCGGCGCGTGGATCACGCCAAACAGCGCCAGCAGCGCGCCACCGGTCGCCGCGACGGCCCCGCGCAGCGGTTTGTTGATGATGGCGAAGATGGCGATACAGCCCCAGAGCATGCTGGCGAGCGGCGCGCCGTTGCCGAGATGCATCAGGCCTTCGTAGTAGATCCCCTTGCTGTGCAGCACGTCGGTGCCAATTTTCGCCGCGCTGGTCCCCGCCGCGCTCATCACGCTGTTCATCATGGTCAGCGCCCAGTTGGCAATCCATGGGAACAGGCAGATGAAGATGACGGGCACCTCCACTTTCGGGGTTTCCCTCACCACCTGGTTGGCGGTGACGACGCCGATAAACACCAGAATCGGCACGATGGCGGTCATCGGGATGATGGCGAGCATAAAGGCCCCCAGCCCGAACAGCGGCACGATGAACATGGTCACGCCGGACGCCAGGGTGTAGCCGATGCTGGCGCCCATCGCTTTCCAGCCTGGATGGCCGACGTAGACCGTGACCGGGAACGGATTGCCCATCAGGCAGCCGAGCATGGAGGCCAGACCGTTCGCCAGCATTACCTTGCGGGTCGGGTATTCATCCCCCGCCGCATGGGCGCTTTCGATGTTCTCCAGGTCAAAGATGTAGTTCGCCAGCCCCAGCGGTACGGCGGACGCCAGATACGGCAGCGCATGCGGCAACCCCTGCATAAAGCTGTCCACATGCACTTCCGGCGGGTTAAAGCCGAAGGATGACATGGACGCTTTAATGGCATCCGGGCTTTGCAGTCCGGAGATCCACGCAAGCAGAGTACCGGCAATCAACAGCAGCAGGCCGGTCGGGATGCGGGCGAAAATCGGCTTTTTACCGAACCAGTTAATGAAGATCAGCAGCAGGACGATAAACGACACGGTCGGCGCTTCGAACGCCTGCAACATCGGGTTCATCGCCAGCAGGAGCAAGCCAAGACCGGACAGGCACGACAGCAGCACGGTACGCGGGATCATCTTACGGATGGTTTCCCCCAGGAAGGAACCGCCCGCGAGGATCATCGCTTCCACAAAGCACCACACCAGGCCAATCTGAATCGCGAAATCCGCATCGCCGGTTTGCTGGTAAACCGGCATTAAGACCAGGAAGGTCACGGTAAAAATCGACGGCGCGCTCGGGCCGGACGGCAGCGCGGTGACGTCCGTTCGTCCGGTGGCGCGCGCCATTTGCAGGCCAAACCACGTATAGCAAAGACTCGCCACCAGCACCGCCAGCCCGAAGGCTGGCGCGATGCGTCCATAAACAATCTCCTTCGGGATGCCGACGACAAAAATGAGCAACCCCATCATGGTCAGCAAATTGGTCAGGTTGTTGGTCATCAACCCGAAATAAGCTGCCCAGTCACCTCTTTTCCACTCCAGTTTCATGTTTTTCATGGATGCATACCTTATAGAACGTAGCGATCGCGGAAGGTTAACAGCGCCTTTTCAAAACAGCTAAACGGCGGGTGAACGATGCCCGCCCCAATCATGCCGATACCGGCGTCCTTATGGGCAATGGCGGTATTAATGACCGGCAGAATGCCGCTGCCCGCGACCTTCGTGATGTCGATGGCGGACGGGATGCCCATAAACGACAGCAGCGGAATGGTGACGTTCGGGTTTTCGCCGAGAGTGATTTCGCGCATCTGGCGGGAGAAATCGATGGCTTCCTCCACCGTGCCGCCCACCAGCGCCACGATTGCCGGGGCTGTCGCCATCGCAAAGCCGCCGATGCCGTAGGTTTCGGTAATCGCGCTGTCGCCGATATCCAGCCCGGAGTCTTCCGGCTTATAGCCCGCGAACATCGGGCCGATCACCTGCTGCGCCGGGCCGGTGAACCACTGCCCCGGCAGGCCGGAGACGCGCAGGCCGAACTCGTAGCCGTTGCGCGCCATGGTGGTGACGACGGTGCTGTACTCAATGCCGTGGGCGGCATCCAGCGCGGCCTTACACATTGCCATCCACGTCGGACCGGAGAAGTAGTCGCTGCTGGCGACAAACTCGAACACTTCACGCTGCTGCGCCACCGGATAGCCCGCCTGGATCAGCCCCGGCGTCAGCGCCTGGATAAGCAGCGTGGTGCCCGCGTTGTTGCGGTTGTGGCACTCGTCGCCCATGTGCAGCGCCTGGGCCAGCATCAGGCGCAGGTCGATTTCGCCGATAATCTTCATCGCGTCGCGCAGCATTGGGCCGAGCACGTCGCGCATCCAGTTCAGGCGGTCGATCACGCTCTGATCGTTGGCCCCCATGCGCAGTATCTTCGCCATCTGCTCGCTGAGGTTGGTGAAGGCGCGGTTGCCGTAGGTTTTGTTCTCAACGATGTGCATAAACATCGACGCGGAGGTGACGCCCGCCATAGAGCCCACACAGTCGTGCTCGTGGCACGGCGAGAAGGTGATGTCGCCTGAAGCCGCCAGCCTTGCGGCGTCCTCCAGATCCGTCGCCAGCCCTTCAAACACCAGCGCGCCGGTGACCGCGCCCTTCATCGCCCCACACATGTTTTCCCAGGTAACAGGCGGACCGGCGTGCAGAATGGTGGTGCGGGTCATGCCCGGCACCACGTTAATCGCCTGGTCATAGCCCACCAGCACCGGATGGGACTGAATAATGCGCTCAAGGGCAATGTTGTTCGCGGCGGCAATTTTCTCCGCCAGCGGTTTTTCCGCCAGCCGATCCAGCGCGTCCACCACCTGCATATTGCCCTGCCCCGGCGGCGTCCAGTCGAGCTGGGTCACGGGAACGTGCTGTTTTTTGAGGTCGTCGCTGAACATCGCAATCCCGACATTAATCACGTTCAGCGGTTGGTTGAATAAGGTCGTCATTATGCTCTCTCCCCTTTGCAGACAAATTCGCGTGCCAGTAATCCGGTATTGGTGCTGCTGCTGGCCCAGATGACGCCTGCGTCGGTCAGCAGCTGGCACTGCTGGGCCAGCGACTGCGGATCCTGATCGGTGCCGAGCACGTAGCCGAGAATTTCCAGCGGACGGTTGTCGGCTTTCGCGATTGCCTGTGCCTCTTTGATCGCCTCGATCATCACCCCCACCGGATCCTCGTGTGCGCCAAAGCCCAGCACGAAGTCCATCACGATGACGCCCACCTGCGGATCGCGCGCCTCCTGTAGCAGGCGGCTGATGCGGTTGGTCGGGTCGATCATCGGGTGTGGTTTGCCGTTGGTGAAATCGTCGTCACCGAAATCAAGGAAGGTGTGGGCCTGGCTGACGCTGATGTCCTTCAGACGCCTGGCCGGATCCGGCTGGATGTTGCTGTAAACATCGTCAAACTTCTCCAGCGCGGCAAACATCGCTTCGTCGCACAGGGTGCCGCCGCAGAACAGGCCGCGAATGTACTTCTGCCGCGGCGTCAGGCGGGCGCGCACCTCTTCGATCAGCGGCCAGTTGAGCGGATGTAAATCCAGGGAGTCTTTTTTAATGCCGGTAAGCAGCACCGCTTTCAGGGCCGCCTCTTTGGTGCCACGAGCAAACTGCAAGCCGTCTTCATCGGCTGGCGGTTCGTTGCGGCCCAGGAAGCACACAACCACAGGTTTGCGGCAGGCGCGTGCCCGGGCCAGCACCTTCTCTGCCATCGCGGGTGCAGGCGGTTTGGAGATGAGCGCTATCACCCGGGTCGCGTCGTCCGCCTCCAGCATGTCGATGGCGTCGAGCATCATCAGGCCGCCAATCTTCTCGCTGAGATCGCGCCCGCCGGTGCCGATCAGCTGCGACACGCCGCCGTCGAACTCGTGAATGCGCACGCTCAGCTCCTGGCTACCGGTGCCGGAGGCGCCAACGATGCCAATCGGCCCGCGACGTACCGCGTTGGCAAAGCACAGCCCCGCGCCGTTGATAATGGCGGTGCCGCAGTCCGGCCCTATCATTAGCAATCCTTTGTCATGCGCCAGCTGCTTCAGCGCCAGCTCGTCGTCGAGCGACACATTATCGGAAAACAGCATCACGTTGAGATCGTTTTCCAGCGCCTGGCGCGCTTCGCGGGCGGCGAAGGTGCCGTTGACGGATATCACCGCAAGGTTGCTGTCCGGACGATGGGTTTTGGCGCTGGCAATTGTCGCGTAGCGTGCTTCATGGGAGCCAGCGCTCTCTTTACGCGTGAATAACGCTTCAATGGCGGCAAGGGTTTCCTCATTCGCCGCGTCGCCTTTAATAACGATCATCAGGTCGCCGTTTTTCGCGTCCGCTAATTCCGGCGTTAATAGCCCGAGGTTTTTTAATACCCCTTTGTTCATTTCCGTCGCCATCGCCACAAACGCCTGCTCGATGCCCGGCAATTTATTGGCTTTGGTGGAAACCGACATTAAGGAAACCGAATCGAAATACGTATTCTTTTTTATGACGATTTTGGTTGGCATTATTTTCACCTGTTTAAGATAAAAGGGGGCCGCCGTCGTGCTAAATGCACGTCGGTAACAATGCGTTTTTTGATTCACGGCCAGCCAGGGGAAGGCTGACCGAATGCGCTATGCGCCTGCCGCCAGCAGCAGGTCTGCGATCGCGTTGAAGCCTTTTTCCCGCGCCAGTTCGAGCGGGGTTTTGCCGTATTTATCAGTCATGTGCGGATTCGCGCCGTGATCCAGCAGCAGCTTCACAATTTCCTGCTGCTTTGCGCCGCCGTCGTTTAACACGATGGCCTCCAGCAGCGGCGTCCAGCCGACAAAATTGGTGTGGTTGACGTTAATGTCGGTTTTTTCCAGCAGCTCGCGCACGATTTCAACGTGCCCTTTTTCACTGGCAGGGGTAATGCCCACGCCGCCAAAGCGCGTCAGACGGTCGAGATCCGGATCCGCCGGAAGGACAATGCGCAGCAGGGTTAAATCATTGGTCAGGCAGCCGATCAGGAAGGGGTTAAAACAGGTCTGGTCCTGTTTATCAATATCCGCCCCGGCGGAAATTAAAAATTCCACACAGGCGTAATGCTTTTTCAGGCTGGCAATAATAATGGCGGTTCTTTTCTGGCGGTTGGTCGCGTTAATATCCACGCCTTTTTCCAGGCAGGCTTTTAGCGCGTCGATATTACCCTCTTCTGCCGCCAGCAAAAATTCTGTAACCAGTGCAGTTGCAGACATATTCAGACTCCCTATGTTTCACTTCTGATGACCTGAGAATAGCAACAGCCTGGTCATAAAAGAATCCGCTTAAAAATCATTCATCGACACGCAATTCATTGTTAAGTTAAATTCAACAGTCCGGCAAAAACGTGCGTCTATGCAACCTTTTTCTTATGGTTTACCGCTTTTACGCGCCTCGGGCTGCATTATCCTTATGAATGAAAAAGCCTTACACAGCGCGGCTCTACGTAAAAACCCAGAACTGTGACCGACATCAACTATGATGTAACGCCGGTGTTAAAATATGTTCAAAACTGATGGTAACCAGGAGCCATAATATGAATTCCATCTTTACCGAAGAGAATTTGCTGGCCTTCACCACCGCGGCACGTTTTGGCAGTTTTAGCAAAGCGGCTGCCGAGCTGGGCGTGACCACTTCCGCCATCAGTTACACCATCAAACGTATGGAGACCGGGCTGGACGTGGTGCTGTTTGTACGCAACACGCGCAGCATTGAGCTGACCGAATCCGGTTTTTATTTTTATCGTAAAGCGACCGACCTGCTGAATGACTTTCATGCCATCAAGCGCGGGATTGATACCATTTCGCAGGGCATTGAGACGCGGGTGCGCATCTGCATTAATCAGCTTTTGTATACGCCACGCCATACCGCGCGTTTGCTCCAGGTGCTGAAAAAACAGTTTCCTACCTGCCAAATCACGGTGACGACCGAGGTGTATAACGGCGTCTGGGATTCCATCATTAATAATCAGGCCAACATCGCCATTGGCGCGCCGGATACGCTGCTGGATGGCGGAGGCATCGATTACACCGAGATAGGCGCGATCCGCTGGGTATTTGCCATCGCGCCCACGCATCCGCTGGCGTTCGCCCCGGAGCCCATTTCCGAAAGTCAGCTGCGTCTGTATCCCAATATCATGGTTGAGGACACCGCGCATACCATCAACAAGAAGGTCGGCTGGCTGCTTCACGGTCAGGAGGCGATTCTGGTACCGGACTTTAACACCAAATGTCAGTGTCAGATCCTGGGGGAAGGTATTGGATTTTTACCGGAGTATATGACGCGTGAGGCGGTGGAGGACGGGCTGCTGGTAAAGCGGCGAATCAATAATCCGCGCCAGGACTCGCGCATGCTGCTCGCCACGCAGCATGCGGCGACCGGTCAGGTCACGCGCTGGATCAAACAGCAGTTTGGCCCCGAGGGCGCGCTGACCCGGATCTACAGTGATCTATTGTGGCGTACCTAGCTTTTCGTCTGAACCCAAAACGCGTGGATAAGACCCGGGAAGTAACCCAGGATGGTCAGAAGGATGTTCAGGATAAACGCCCAGCCCAGTCCCTTGCCAAGCAGCACGCCCAGCGGCGGGAGAATAATCGTAAAAACAACGCGCCAAAAACCCATAAATAACTCCGTGCAAGCTAACCAATTGAAAATTATAAAAGACACTTCTCTAAGCGTAGCCAGTTTACGGGTAACTGCCATTCGTCTCTCGCGCTTTTACCTGCCTTTACCCTCTTTACACTGGCTGAAACCCTGCCTTAAATGCTCTACTGTTCTGAAATTGACCGTAAGGAAACACAATGTCTCTTCCTCTTATTTCGCCGCAGCAGGCAAACGCGCTTATTGCTGAAGGCGCCAAACTTATCGATATTCGCGACCCCGACGAGTATGCCCGCGAGCATATTCCAGCGGCGCACTCCATTCCGCTGGATTCGTTACCCGGCGGGCTTAACGCAGCGCCGGGAGAAACGGTGATTTTCCACTGTCAGTCTGGCGCAAGAACCGCAAACAATGATGCTCGTCTTGCCCGGGCAGCGTCCCCTGCGAACGCCTTTGTGGTTGAGGGAGGCATTCAGGGCTGGAAGCAGGCTGGGCTGCTGACCGTTGAAGATAAATCGCAGCCGCTTCCGCTGATGCGTCAGGTGCAGATCGCCGCCGGGCTGCTGATTCTCTGCGGCGTGGTGCTGGGTTACAGCGTCTCAAGCGGCTTTTTCCTGCTAAGCGGTTTTGTGGGCGCCGGGCTGCTGTTCGCCGGAGTGACAGGTTTTTGCGGTATGGCGCGACTGCTGAAAGTGATGCCGTGGAACCGACGTACCTGATAAGGGGTATCTGAAAGATTAGGCTGTACCCCGCCCCGGACGTGGGCTATGGTGAAGATCGTGACAATGATGAGGAGGTGCTATGTTTTCTGTCGGTGATTATGTCCAACCGCGTCAGGGCGGTCCGAAACTGAAAGTGCTCGAAGTAAATGGTGAAAACATTGTGGCCGTGCAGGCCAGCAATGAGCAGGGCGAGAAATATCACCTGAAAGCGGCGGACGTAGTTCTGTACTCCGAAGAAGGTGACTTTGGCGTCTGCTAAGTCAATAATCGGGCGGAATACACCGCCCGAATAATCATCAGATCAGGAAATCGTCCAGCGATTTACCGTTTGCCAGTGCGTTCGCAATTGGCTTTGGCGTACGTCCCTGACCGGTCCACGTTTTCTCTTCACCGTTCGCGTCGATGAAACGATATTTCGCCGCACGCGCTTTACGTTTTTTAGCCGGCTGGCCCGCATGAGCCAGTTCTCCGCCTAACAGATCGCTCGGGGAAATACCGTCTGCCTTCATCAGTTCCAGCAGAGCATTAATTTTATCCTGCTGTTCAGCGCGCTGGCGCTCTAATTCAGCCTGCTCGCTGCGTTTTTCTTCTGTGACAATCCGAACTTTTTCCAGCACTTCTTCCAGAACATCCATGGATAATTCACGCGCCAGCGCCCGGAGGGTACGGATATTATTAAGATTCTGTAACGTTAAAGCCATAATAATGAGAAACCTTTCTTCGTGTGTATAACATAAATCAGGCACCAGAATAATTGATTTTTGTTCTGATATCTACCCACTCTGTCGTTTTGACATTATTGTAAATGTTTTAGAATATCCCGTTAATATAACCCCGAATTACCTGTCAGTTTTAACGCGTAATATTCCGTCCTGCACCTGGTCAAAAACCCCTGTTTAATACCGTTCAAAAAACCGCCCGGCATCCTCCGAATAACAAACGTTATACGCTTGCTCAGATAAGCTAATAGTTTGATTTCGTTTAATAAAACGGTGAATGGGAAAGAAAATAACGACTCGCACAAAAAACAGCCAACTTTAGAGAATTTTATGGACAAAGCGCCCATAAATAAAAATTAATCACTACTTGTTAGTTAAAAGCCAGAGGGATACGCTATACACTCAAAACAAACCAACCTAAAGCACTAAACGCCGCAGGTAAAAACGCCACTTTTTTGTCCTGTTCGAGGAGTTCAGACATGTTCTCACCGCAGTCTCGCCTGCGCCATGCGGTAGCGGATACGTTCGCGATGGTCGTTTACTGTTCCGTCGTAAACATGCTGATTGAAATTTTCCTGTCCGGAATGACCTTTGAGCAGTCCCTCTCATCGCGCCTGGTGGCCATTCCGGTGAATATCATGATTGCCTGGCCGTACGGAATGTATCGCGATGCGGTGATGCGTTTCGCCCGGCGTATTAGCCCGGCAGGTTGGGTAAAAAACCTGGCGGACGTGCTGGCTTACGTGACGTTCCAGTCCCCGGTGTATGTGGTTATTTTGCTGACGGTGGGCGCAGACTGGCATCAAATCGCCGCCGCGGTAAGTTCAAATATCGTGGTATCTATGCTGATGGGTGCGGTGTACGGTTACTTCCTTGACTACTGCCGCCGCCTGTTTAAAGTCAGCCCTTACAGCCAGGCAAAAGCGTAAGATAAGGCGACTGGCTCATGCCAGTCGCTGAGTTATTGTACGTCGCCAAACAGCCCTTTCAGGAAACGCTCCAGCGCCATACGCGAGCTGAAACCGTGCGGAATACCATAATGTTCATGCGTCTCTCCGCCTAAATAGAGCGGAAATTGCTGATAATGATCGCAGGTTTTAATATCCGAGGCGGGCTCAGCAAATGACAGGCTTCTGTCTTTGAGTGTCGGGTGAATAATGAGAGCAGTACGCCCCATTCTTGCTTCACGATTGACGTAAACATAATTCTCACCACGGCGATATCCGTACGCTTTTGATGTTACCTCATCCATGGTGAACCCTTCTTTTTCAAGAACGCGCGCCACCTCATCGGGTCGTAAATACATATCTTTTCCTCATTATCATACCTGCCGGGCAACCTTACAGTATTCAGCATTAGCAGGGCTTTCAGAATATTCCATAAACTGCCCGATAAGCCGTGACTCGCTTCAGATATTACATTTCTGGACTAAACTAAACGGGAACACAAATTATGGAGGATCGTATGTTTAACAGACCGAACCGAAACGATATTAACGACGACACCCAGGATATTCGTAACGATGTCAGCCAATTAGCGGACACGCTGGAAGCCGTATTGAAATCCTGGGGCTCTGACGCGAAGGACGAAGCAGATGCCGCGAAACGTAAGGCTCAGTCTCTGCTGCGTGAAACGCGAGCAAGGATGAATGGCCGCTCACGTACCACTCAGGCGGCCTGCGATATGGCAAGCTGCGCCACCACCTTCGTACGAGAGAAACCGCTGTGTACGTTGGGAACGGTCGCGGCAGTCGGGATTTTTGTCGGCGCCCTGCTTAGCCTGCGTAAGTAAGCACGCGTTTTCAGCCCCGGTAGCCTCAGGCGCCGGGGCTTTTCTTTGCCTGAAAGCCTGAAAAACCCGCGCAGTTCGCCCTGCCCCGCCAGGCTCATCATTGGGCCCTTATCAATCTGAATTTCCCATATCTTGTGTGGTTGAAAGTTATCTCAACTACATCTAGTATTCCCTTTAGCAAGACAGACACAACATGACGCGTTTACTCGCGCCGTTCTCTCATTCTAAATGGAAATACGAATCATGAGCATTATTATTTACACTCGTAACGATTGTGTTCAGTGCCACGCCACGAAACGGGCGATGGAGAGTCGCGGCGTGGCATTTGAGATGGTCAATATAGATCAGGTGCCTGACGCGGCAGACACCCTGCGGGCGCAGGGTTTCCGTCAGCTTCCGGTCGTGGTTGCCGGCGACACCAGCTGGTCTGGCTTTCGTCCGGACATGATCAACCGCCTTGCCGCTCAGGGCGTCAGTGCATGAGCAGGCTGGTCTACTTTTCCAGCAGCTCGGAAAACACGCTTCGGTTTATGGAGCGTCTCGGGCTGCCCGCGATTCGCATTCCGCTGAACGAGCGGGAGCGTATTCAGGTAGACGAACCCTACATTCTGGTAGTGCCCAGCTATGGCGGTGGCGGCACCGCGGGGGCTGTGCCTCGTCAGGTGATCCGCTTTCTGAACGACCCCCATAACCGGCAGCTGATTCGCGGCGTGATCGCGGCAGGCAATCGCAACTTCGGCGAGGCCTTTGCCCGCGCCGGGGATGTCATCTCTCAAAAATGCGGCGTGCCGTATCTCTATCGTTTTGAACTGATGGGGACACAGCAGGACGTAGAGAACGTGCGTAAAGGAGTGAACGAATTTTGGCAACGACAACCGCAGAGCGCGTGATTCAGGCGACGCCGGATTACCATGCATTAAACGCCATGCTAAACCTCTATGACCGGGAGGGGTGCATTCAGTTTGGCAAAGATCGTGAGGCGGTGGACGCCTTTTTTGCCGCTCATGTACGCCCGAACAGCGTCGTCTTTGGCAGCCAGCAGGAACGTCTCGACTGGCTGGTAAAAGAGGGTTATTACGAAGAGCGCGTCCTGACCCGCTACGACCGCGCCTTCGCGGTGGCATTGTTTGAACGGGCGCACGCCAGCGGTTTTCGCTTCCAGACGTTTCTCGGCGCGTGGAAGTATTACACCAGCTACACCCTGAAAACCTTCGACGGCAAACGCTATTTAGAAAGCTTTGAAGATCGGGTGGTGATGGTAGCCCTGACGCTGGCGCAGGGCGATGAAGCCCTGGCCGAAAGACTGACGGAGGAGATCCTCTCAGGCCGCTTCCAGCCTGCCACGCCAACCTTCCTTAACTGCGGCAAAGCCCAGCGCGGCGAGCTGGTCTCCTGCTTCCTGCTGCGTATTGAAGACAATATGGAGTCGATTGGCCGTGCGGTGAATTCGGCGCTACAGCTGTCGAAACGCGGCGGCGGCGTGGCATTTCTGCTTTCGAACCTGCGGGAAGCGGGCGCGCCGATCAAGCGCATCGAAAACCAGTCCTCCGGCGTCATCCCGGTGATGAAGATGCTGGAAGATGCTTTCTCATACGCTAACCAGCTTGGCGCACGTCAGGGCGCGGGTGCGGTTTATCTGCACGCGCATCATCCGGACATTCTGCGTTTTCTGGATACCAAACGTGAAAACGCCGACGAAAAGATCCGCATTAAAACCCTGTCGCTCGGCGTGGTGATCCCGGATATCACGTTTAAGCTGGCCAAAGAAAATGCCGACATGGCGCTTTTCTCACCGTATGACGTCGAGCGTGTCTACGGCAAAGCCTTTGGTGATGTGGCCATCAGCGAACTGTATGACGAACTGGTGACGGACGAGCGCATTCGTAAGAAATACATTAACGCCCGCGACTTTTTCCAGACGCTTGCCGAAATTCAGTTTGAGTCCGGGTACCCGTACATCATGTACGAGGATACGGTGAACCGCGCCAACCCGATTGCCGGGCGCATCAACATGAGCAATCTGTGCTCGGAGATTTTGCAGGTCAACAGCGCGTCCAGTTACGACGAGAACCTCGACTACGCGGATATCGGCAAAGATATCTCCTGCAATCTCGGTTCGCTGAATATTGCCCACACCATGGATTCCCCCGATTTTGGCCGCACGGTAGAGACCGCCATTCGCGGGCTGACGGCGGTATCGGACATGAGCCACATCCGCAGCGTACCGTCCATTGAGGCGGGCAACGCCGCGTCGCATGCCATCGGCCTTGGGCAGATGAACCTGCACGGCTATCTGGCGCGGGAGGGTATCGCCTACGGCAGCCCGGAAGGGCTGGATTTCACCAACCTTTATTTCTATACCATCACCTGGCATGCGCTGCATACCTCAATGATGCTGGCGCGCGAACGCAACCAGCGGTTCGCAGGCTTTGAGCAGTCCCGCTACGCCAGTGGAGAGTATTTCAGCCAGTATCTGGAAGGCGACTGGCAGCCGAAAACCGAAAAAGTACGCGCGCTTTTCGACCGCGCCGGCATTACCCTGCCGACGCGTGAGATGTGGCAACAGCTGCGTGAGGATGTGATGCACTACGGCATCTATAACCAGAACCTTCAGGCGGTTCCTCCAACCGGCTCCATTTCCTATATAAATCATGCCACGTCGAGCATCCATCCGATCGTGTCGAAGATTGAAATCCGCAAGGAAGGCAAAACCGGACGCGTCTACTACCCTGCCCCGTTTATGACTAACGAGAATCTGGCTCTGTACCAGGACGCCTATGAGATCGGCCCGGAAAAGATCATTGATACCTACGCCGAGGCGACCAGACATGTGGACCAGGGGCTGTCGCTGACGCTCTTCTTCCCGGACACCGCCACCACGCGGGACATCAATAAAGCGCAGATCTACGCCTGGAAGAGAGGCATCAAAACGCTGTACTACATTCGCCTGCGCCAGCTCGCGCTGGAAGGTACCGAAATTGAAGGCTGCGTGTCCTGCGCGCTGTAAGGAGAAAGGATGAAACTGTCACGCGTAAGCGCCGTTAACTGGAACAAAATTCTGGATGATAAAGACCTGGAGGTCTGGAACCGCCTGACCAGCAACTTCTGGCTGCCGGAAAAGGTACCGCTCTCCAACGATATTCCGGCCTGGCAAACCCTGAGCCATGCCGAGCAGCAGCTGACAATCCGCGTCTTTACCGGCCTGACGCTGCTGGACACCATTCAGAATACCGTGGGTGCGCCCGCGCTGATGAGTGATGCGCTGACCCCGCACGAAGAGGCGGTAATGTCGAATATCAGCTTTATGGAGGCGGTCCATGCCCGCTCTTACAGCTCGATTTTCTCCACCCTGTGCCAGACCAGAGACGTGGACGCGGCCTACGCCTGGAGCGAAGAGAGCGCGTCATTGCAGCGCAAGGCAGATCTGGTGCTGGAATATTACCGGGCCGACGAGCCGCTGAAGAAGAAGATCGCCAGCGTGTTCCTGGAATCTTTTCTCTTCTATTCCGGCTTCTGGCTGCCCATGTACTGGTCGAGCCGGGGCAAGCTCACTAATACCGCCGATTTGATTCGCCTCATCATCCGCGATGAAGCGGTACACGGGTATTACATCGGCTATAAGTACCAGAAAGGGCTGGAGAAAGTCACCCCGGAAAAACGCGAGGAACTCAAAGGTTTTGCCCTCGATTTACTGATGGATCTGTATGACAACGAGCTGAGCTATACCGAGGAGCTGTACGCCGGAACGGGCTGGGAAGAGGACGTAAAAGCCTTCCTCTGCTACAACGCCAACAAGGCGCTGATGAACCTGGGCTACGAAGCGTTATTCCCACCGGAAATGGCGGAAGTGAACCCGGCGATCCTCGCGGCGCTGTCGCCCAACGCCGATGAAAACCACGACTTCTTTTCCGGGTCCGGCTCGTCGTACGTGATGGGTAAAGCGGTGGAGACGCAAGACGAGGACTGGGATTTTTAATGAATGAATTAACGTTCATTAATTAACTCTACATTTCATTATTTTCAGCCGAATATTCCACTACGTACTACACTGTAATTTCTCCTTCATATTCGCCTGAATCACACCGATTCAGGCGAAATTCTCCCATGCAGTAGCAAAAAATTGAGAAAAATTCAAAGCGCCCTCAGCCCTTTATTCATGGGAAATTCAGCCATTTCGCTTGCGGTAAAATTCCGACCTCAGTCAGGTCCAGGGTTGTCTCAGATTCTGAGTATGTTAGGGTAATGCCAGTTAACTATTTACCATGGTAATCATATCGACATAAACAAATAACAGGACACTCTCTATTGCATGGCAATTAAATTAGAAGTGAAAAATCTTTATAAAGTATTTGGCGAGCACCCGCAGCGTGCTTTCAAATATATTGAGAAAGGCCTTTCGAAAGAGCAAATTCTGGAAAAAACCGGGCTATCGCTTGGCGTTAAAGACGCCAGTCTGGCCATTGAAGAAGGCGAGATTTTTGTCATCATGGGATTATCCGGTTCGGGTAAATCCACTATGGTTCGCCTTCTCAATCGCCTGATTGAACCCACCCGCGGACAGGTGCTGATTGACGGCGTTGATATCGCCAGAATATCAGACGCGGAACTCCGCGAGGTGCGCAGAAAGAAAATTGCGATGGTGTTTCAGTCATTTGCACTGATGCCGCACATGACGGTACTCGATAATACCGCCTTTGGCATGGAGTTAGCCGGCACGCCCGCTCAGGAACGTCAGGAAAAAGCCCTTGATGCACTGCGTCAGGTCGGGCTGGAAAATTATGCTCATGCGTATCCGGATGAGCTCTCCGGCGGTATGCGTCAGCGCGTAGGATTAGCGCGCGCATTAGCGATTAATCCGGATATTTTATTAATGGACGAAGCCTTCTCGGCGCTCGATCCCTTAATTCGCACCGAGATGCAGGATGAGCTGGTAAAATTACAGGCCAAACATCAGCGCACCATTGTTTTTATTTCTCACGATCTGGATGAAGCCATGCGTATTGGCGACCGTATCGCCATTATGCAAAATGGTGAAGTGGTGCAGGTCGGCACACCGGATGAAATTCTCAATAATCCGGCGAATGATTATGTGCGCACCTTCTTCCGCGGTGTGGATATTAGCCACGTATTCAGTGCGAAAGATATTGCCCGTCGAACACCAAACGGCATTATTCGAAAAACGCCAGGTTTTGGTCCGCGCTCCGCGCTGAAGCTGTTGCAGGACGAAGACCGTGAATACGGTTATCTGGTTGAACGCGGCAATAAATTTGTCGGCGTTGTCTCCATCGACTCCCTGAAAACCGCCCTGAGCGAAAACCAGGGAATCGATGCGGCGTTGATTGACGCTCCGCTTGCCGTGGACGCCGAAACGCCGCTCAGCGAGTTGCTCTCTCACGTGGGTCAGGCGCCGTGCGCCGTGCCGGTTGTCGGTGAAGAACAACAGTACGTTGGCATCATCTCAAAACGGATGCTGCTACAGGCTTTAGATCGCGAGGGGACAAACAATGGCTGATCAATCAAACCCATGGGGCACCACTGAAGCAACGGACAGCGCGGCGCAATCTGCCGATGCGTGGGGGTCGACGCCTGCGCCTGCCGATGGCGGCGGCGCGGCAGACTGGCTCAACAGCGCACCGGCGCCTGCCCCAGAGCATTTCAATATTATGGATCCGTTCCACAAGACGCTGATCCCGCTGGATAGCTGGGTAACGGAGGGGATCGACTTGGTCGTTACCCACTTCCGTCCGGTGTTCCAGGGGATCCGCATCCCGGTGGATTACATCCTGAACGGCTTCCAGCAGCTGATGCTGGGCATGCCCGCGCCGGTGGCGATTATCCTGTTCTCGCTGATCGCATGGCAGTTCGGCAGCGCGGGTATGGGGATCGCCACGCTGATCTCCCTGGTTGCCATCGGCGCGATTGGCGCGTGGTCTCAGGCGATGATCACCCTGGCGCTGGTGCTGACCGCCCTGCTGTTCTGCGTGGCGATCGGCCTGCCGATGGGGATCTGGCTGGCGCGCAGCCCGCGGGCCGCAAAAATTATCCGCCCGCTGCTGGATGCAATGCAGACCACGCCAGCGTTCGTTTACCTGGTGCCTATCGTGATGCTGTTCGGCATCGGTAACGTACCGGGGGTGGTCGTGACCATTATCTTCGCCCTGCCGCCGATTATTCGCCTGACCATTCTGGGCATTAACCAGGTGCCTGCGGATCTGATAGAGGCATCACGCTCGTTTGGCGCCAGCCCGCGTCAGATGCTGTTTAAGGTTCAGCTTCCGCTGGCGATGCCGACCATTATGGCAGGTGTTAACCAGACGCTGATGCTGGCGCTGTCGATGGTGGTGATCGCCTCAATGATTGCCGTTGGCGGGTTAGGTCAGATGGTACTGCGCGGCATTGGCCGTCTCGATATGGGGCTGGCGACCGTCGGCGGCGTCGGGATTGTGATCCTCGCCATCATTCTTGACCGCCTGACCCAGGCTGTCGGTCGTGATTCACGCAGTCGCGGCAACCGTCGCTGGTATACCACCGGCCCTGTCGGGTTACTCACCCGCCCATTCACAAAATAAGGAACAACGATGCGACATAACGTACTTTTTGCCACAGCGTTTGCGACCCTTGTCTCCACCAGCGCAGTTGCCGCTGACCTGCCGGGCAAAGGCATTACCGTGCAGCCGGTGCAGAGCACCATTTCGGAAGAGTCCTTCCAGACCCAGATTGTCAGCCGTGCGCTGGAGAAACTGGGCTATACGGTGAATACCGCCAGTGAAGTGGATTACAACGTGGGCTATACCTCTATTGCCTCCGGCGATGCCACCTTTACCGCCGTGAACTGGCAGCCGCTGCACGACGATATGTATGCCGCCGCAGGCGGTGACAAGAAATTCTACCGCGAAGGCACCTTTGTGACCGGCGCTGCGCAGGGATATTTGATCGACAAGAAAACCGCCGATAAGTATCACATCACCAATATTGAACAGTTGAAAGATCCGAAGATCGCCAAACTCTTTGATACCAACGGTGACGGCAAAGCCGACATGATGGGCTGCTCGCCGGGCTGGGGCTGTGAAGCGGTGATTAACCACCAGAACAAAGCCTTCGATCTGGCGAAGACCGTCGACGTGAGCCACGGCAATTACTCTGCGATGATGGCCGATACCATCGCCCGCTTTAAAGAAGGCAAGCCGGTGATCTACTACACCTGGACGCCGTACTGGGTGAGCGACGTGCTGAAGCCGGGCAAAGACGTGGTGTGGTTGCAGGTGCCCTTCTCCTCCCTGCCGGGCGAGCAGAAAGATATCGACACCAAACTGCCAAACGGCATGAACTATGGCTTCCCGGTGAATACCATGCATATCGTGGCGAACAAAGCCTGGGCCGAGAAAAACCCGGCGGCGGCGAAGCTGTTCTCGGTAATGAAACTGCCGCTGGCAGACATTAACGCCCAGAACGCGATGATGCATGCGGGTAAATCATCCGAAGCTGATATCAAAGGCCACGTGGATGGCTGGATCAAAGCCCACCAGCAGCAGTTCGATGGCTGGGTGAAAGAGGCGCTTGCGGCGCAGAAGTAAAAATACTACCCCTCACCCTGCCCTCTCCCCAAAGGGGAGAGGGTGTATAAAATCCCCTCTCCCCTTTGGGGAGAGGGATAGGGTGAGGGGATCAAACCGCACCCAACCTAAACCGCACAATCCACCACGTAACAATCCCCCAACATTCACAATCATTGGTTATTATGTTTCCGGAAAAATAATCACTTAACTTACGATTCCTGAAACAAATGACAAAAACAACTCAAGGGCTTAGCCCCGCACTCATCCTTTTAATGTCCGTGGCAACGGGACTGGCCGTCGCCAGCAACTATTACGCGCAACCTCTGCTTGATACTATCGCGCGTGCTTTCGATCTTTCAGCCAGCTCCGCCGGCTTTATCGTCACCGCTGCGCAGCTCGGCTATGCGGCCGGGCTGCTGTTCCTGGTGCCATTAGGCGATATGTTTGAGCGCCGGATGCTTATCGTCTCCATGACGCTGCTGGCCGCAGGCGGGATGTTGATCACCGCCAGCAGCCAGTCGTTAACGATGATGATTATCGGTACCGCGCTGACGGGGCTGTTCTCGGTGGTGGCACAAATTCTGGTTCCCCTCGCGGCGACGTTGGCTTCCCCGGAAAAACGCGGCAAAGTGGTTGGCACTATTATGAGCGGCCTGCTGCTGGGCATCCTGCTGGCGCGAACCGTTGCCGGGCTGCTGGCGAGCCTCGGCGGCTGGCGCACCGTTTATTGGGTGGCAAGCGTGCTGATGGTTATCATGGCGCTGGCCCTGTGGCGCGGCCTGCCAAAGGTGAAGCAGGAGAATCACCTGAACTATCCGCAACTCCTCGCCTCCGTTTTCAGCCTCTTCACCCGGGATAAACTCCTGCGCACACGCGCCGTTCTGGGGTGTCTCACCTTCGCCAACTTCAGCATCTTATGGACGTCGATGGCGTTTCTGCTCGCCGCGCCGCCGTTTAACTACTCAGAAGGCGTGATTGGCCTGTTCGGGCTGGCAGGCGCGGCTGGCGCACTGGGCGCGCGCCCGGCGGGTGGCCTGGCCGACAAAGGTAAATCTCATATGACCACCTCCGCAGGGCTGGTTTTACTCCTGCTCTCATGGGCGGCTATCTGGTACGGACACGTCTCAGTGCTGGCGCTAATTGTCGGTATTCTGGTACTCGACCTCACCGTGCAGGGCGTTCATATCACCAACCAGACCGTGATTTACCGCGTGAAACCAGACGCCCGTAACCGTCTGACGGCCGGGTACATGACCAGCTACTTTATCGGCGGCGCGGCGGGCTCGCTAATCTCAGCCTCCGCCTGGCAGCATGCGGGCTGGACGGGCGTGTGCGCAATCGGCGCCATCGTGGCGGCGATAAATCTGCTGGTATGGTGGCGCGGCTATCACCGCCAGGAAGCAATTCACTAAGTTTTACATTGCTTTGGGCCCCCTGGGGTGTAAAGGGGGCCTGCATCTGTTAAGGTAACGGTAATCATTTATCCCAGAAATTTTACTGTGGGTGACATATTTACTACCGGCATGAATAGTTCAGACCCCTGTCCTCACATCCCCTCTTTCGCGGGTACACACCCCACACTTTCTGTGCTCACCGGGTCACGGATTTACCCGGCGCTTTCTGATGGTGACATACGTTTGGCGGATATAACCGCACAAATAATTCATTTACATTATTTGTCACTATCGTTACTATATCGGCTGTAATTAATGAGGTTATGCCCAAAATGGATAGTTCGTTTACGCCCATTGAACAAATGCTTAAGTTCCGCGCCAGTCGTCATGAGGACTTCCCGTATCAGGAGATCCTGCTGACCCGCCTGTGCATGCACATGCAGGGTAAGCTGCTGGAAAATCGTAACAAGATGCTGAAAGCGCAAGGGATTAACGAGACGTTGTTTATGGCGTTGATTACGCTTGAGTCTCAGGAAAACCACAGCATTCAGCCGTCTGAACTGAGCTGCGCGCTGGGTTCATCCCGTACCAATGCAACCCGTATTGCTGATGAGCTGGAGAAGCGCGGCTGGATAGAGCGCCGTGAGAGCGATAACGATCGCCGCTGCCTGCATCTGCAACTGACCGAGAAAGGTCACGAATTCCTGCGCGAAGTGCTGCCACCGCAGCATAACTGCCTGCACCAGCTTTGGTCTGCCCTCAGCACCGCCGAGCGCGACCAGCTTGAGCACATTACTCGCAAGCTGCTCACCCGTCTGGACCAGATGGATGAAGATGGCGTCATTCTTGAGGCGCTGCGCTAACGCGACGATCCGCTCAACATTCCAGATTGCAAAAGAAAAACTGACAGGCCAGCACGTGAAACTGCTGGCCTTTCTGACAACAGGTCGGCTCAGCCGATGTGAAAATAAAAAGATCGTGGAGAACAACAATGAGCGCAAATGCGGAGAACACCCCCCCGCAGCAACCGGTCAACAAGAAGGGCAAACGTAAGAGCGCCCTTATTCTGCTGACCTTGCTCTTTATTATTATTGCCGTGGCATATGGGATCTATTGGTTTTTAGTCTTGCGTCATGTTGAAGAGACAGACGATGCATACGTGGCAGGGAATCAGGTTCAAATCATGGCCCAGGTGTCAGGCAGCGTGACGAAAGTCTGGGCTGACAACACCGACTTTGTGAAAAAAGGGGATGTGCTGGTCACGCTTGACCCGACCGACGCCCAACAGGCGTTTGAAAAAGCACAGACGGCGCTGGCCTCCAGCGTTCGCCAGACCCGCCAGCTGATGATCAACAGCAAACAGCTTCAGGCCAATATCGACGTGCAGAAAACGGCCCTGGCCCAGGCGCAGAGCGACCTCAAGCGTCGTGTTCCTCTCGGCACCGCCAACCTGATTGGCCGTGAAGAGTTGCAGCACGCCCGCGATGCGGTGGCGAGCGCACAGGCGCAGCTGGACGTGGCGATCCAACAGTACAACGCCAACCAGGCGATGGTGCTGGGCACCTCTCTGGAAAACCAGCCGGCGGTGAAACAGGCGGCGACCGAAGTGCGTAACGCATGGCTTGCCCTGCAACGTACCAAAATCGTCAGCCCGATGACCGGTTACGTTTCCCGTCGTTCCGTGCAGCCGGGTGCGCAAATTAGCACCACCACGCCGCTGATGGCGGTCGTTCCGGCGAACAACCTGTGGGTGGACGCGAACTTCAAAGAGACCCAGCTGGCGCATATGCGTATCGGCCAGACCGCAACCGTGGTCAGCGATATCTACGGCGATGACGTGAAGTACACCGGTAAAGTAGTCGGTCTGGACATGGGGACCGGTAGCGCCTTCAGCCTGCTGCCTGCACAGAACGCCACCGGCAACTGGATCAAAGTGGTACAGCGCTTGCCTGTACGTATCGAGCTGGATCCTAAGCAGCTGGCAGACCATCCGCTGCGAATTGGCCTTTCCACGCTGGTGACGGTCGATACCGCCAACCGCGACGGTCAGATCCTCGCAAGCCAGGTGCGCAGCACGCCAGCTTATGAAAGTAACGCCCGTGAAATTAGCCTCGATCCGGTCAATAAGCTGATCGATGACATCGTGAAAGCAAACGCCGGTTAAGCCGAAGGTGAGCGTTATGCAACAGCAAAAGCCGCAAAAACCGCTTGAGGGGGCGCAGCTGGTCATTATGACCATTGCGCTGTCGCTGGCGACATTCATGCAGGTGCTGGACTCCACCATCGCAAACGTGGCGATCCCTACGATCGCCGGGAACCTTGGCTCATCGCTGAGCCAGGGGACCTGGGTCATTACCTCATTCGGGGTGGCGAACGCCATCTCTATTCCCATCACCGGCTGGCTGGCGAAGCGCGTCGGTGAAGTGAAGCTGTTCCTCTGGTCGACGATCCTGTTCGTGCTGGCCTCCTGGGCCTGCGGCATGTCCAGCAGCCTGACGATGCTGATTTTCTTCCGCGTCATCCAGGGGATTGTCGCCGGGCCGTTGATTCCGCTGTCGCAGAGTTTACTGCTGAACAACTATCCGCCCGCCAAGCGCTCCATCGCGCTCGCGCTGTGGTCGATGACGGTGATTGTCGCCCCAATTTGCGGGCCAATCCTCGGCGGCTATATCAGCGATAACTATCACTGGGGCTGGATCTTCTTCATCAACGTACCCATCGGTGCGCTGGTGGTGCTGATGACGCTACAGTCTCTGCGTGGTCGCGAAACGCGGACCGAACAGCGGCGGATCGACGGCATCGGGCTGGCACTGCTGGTTGTCGGCATCGGCAGCCTGCAAATCATGCTCGACCGCGGCAAAGAGCTGGACTGGTTCGCCTCTACGGAAATCATCGTGCTGACGGTGGTCGCCGTGGTTGCCATTAGCTTCCTGATTGTCTGGGAGCTGACGGACGAAAATCCGATAGTCGACCTCTCGCTGTTTAAATCGCGAAACTTCACCATCGGCTGCCTCTGTATCAGCCTCGCCTATATGCTCTACTTCGGCGCGATTGTTCTGCTGCCGCAGCTGTTGCAGGAGGTGTACGGCTATACCGCAACCTGGGCGGGGCTGGCCTCCGCGCCGGTGGGGTTAATTCCGGTTCTGCTGTCGCCGATTATTGGCCGTTTCGCCCATAAGCTCGACATGCGCAGGCTGGTGACGTTCAGCTTCATCATGTACGCCGTGTGCTTCTACTGGCGCGCGTATACGTTTGAACCGGGAATGGACTTTGGCGCCTCCGCGTGGCCGCAGTTTATTCAGGGCTTTGCTGTGGCGTGCTTCTTTATGCCACTGACCACCATTACGCTTTCGGGCTTGCCGCCTGAGCGGATGGCGGCGGCATCGAGCCTGTCGAACTTCACCCGTACGCTGGCGGGCTCCATCGGGACATCGATCACCACCACGCTGTGGACCAACCGGGAAGCGATGCACCATGCCCAACTGACCGAAGCGGTGAACCCGTTCAACCCTAACGCTCAGCAGATGTATAGCCAGCTTGAGGGGATGGGGATGACGGAGCAGCAGGCATCCGGCTGGCTTGCCCAGCAGATCACCAACCAGGGGCTGATTATCTCGGCAAACGAGATTTTCTGGATATCGGCGGGGATCTTCATCGTCCTGCTGGGGCTGGTGTGGTTTGCCAAACCACCGTTTGGTGCCGGTAGCGGGGGCGGTGGAGCGCACTAGCCCTGTGCACGGTTTGCCCGGTGGCGCTACGCTTACCGGGCCTACGAACGTAGGCCGGATAAGGCGTAGCCGCCATCCGGCAAAACACCGCACCGTGTCCAAAACGCGACAGCGATTGTCAGTTCCGATAAAGCAGCGCGCCTGAAATTGATTCACGAGAGTGAAAAGACAACAGGAGCGTACCATGCTGAACACACCCGCGCCACGCGCTGGCTCTCGACAGACTTACGTCGAAGTGAGCACGCCGAACGTCTATCTCGACCAGATCGAATATTTCTGCCACCACTTCAGCCGCCGCAGCGACGTCTGTATCAGCGTGCATCCGCAAAACGATCGCGATACCGGCGTCGCCAGCGCGGAGCTGGCCGTGGTTGTCGTCATCAGTATTGTAGGCCCGGTCAGCGAAGCGCCACCGGGCATCCACAGGCACAATACTAAATGTGCAGTTCCTGAAGTTTTTCTTTTGGCAGGGCCAGCTCGTCGTTGCTGTTTACACGAACATCACGTTCGATGATATGGCGGGCAATCTCCTGAGCTTCTTCCAGAGAGTGCATCTGGTAAGTACCGCACTGGTAAACGTTCAGCTCTGGGATCTGGTTCTGCTCTTTCACCTTCAGCACGTCTTCCATGGCCGCTTTCCACGCATCCGCGACGCGTTTCTCTTCAGGCTGACCAATCAGGCTCATGTAGAAACCGGTGCGGCAGCCCATCGGAGAGATATCGATGATCTCCACGCCGTTGCCGTTCAGGTGGTCGCGCATGAATCCGGCGAAAAGGTGTTCCAGCGTGTGAATGCCTTTCTCTGGCATCACTTCTTTATTCGGCACGCAGAAGCGCAGGTCGAAAACGGTGATCGTGTCGCCGTGCGGCGTGTTCATGGTCTTCGCCACGCGGACTGCTGGTGCTTCCATACGGGTATGGTCGACAGTAAAGCTATCTAATAACGGCATACGTCACCTCCGATAGTGATTTTTTTTAAAATAAACTGAACTCTTCTACAGAATGCGCGTCTGAGTATATGAAAGACGCGCATTTGTTATCATCATCCCTGAATTCAGAGATGTATATTTTGGCCACAGCGATGTGGCCTTTTTCTTTTGGTTCAGGCCTGCTTCGCCAGAAACGCCTCAAACGACTCCGTATCCGCCGCTTCGACCTCTTTCTGACGCACAACGGACGCATCGCGCTCTGCCACAAAATCCGCTTCGCTCAGGATCTCTAACGGCTCCTGCATCAGCATCTCACGGTACTCCGCTGAGAGTGAACGCCCTGTGCCACCAATTCCCTGTTCAATCATAGAACGCAGAATACGTGCTGAGAATGTCAGTTCCGGGTTATCGAAGCTTTCAACCAGTTCGTCGCAGACCTTCTGGTAAGCTTCGCCGCCGTACACGCTATCCAGCGTCTGGGCTACGCGCTTAAGGTCATGGAACAGATCCTTCCCTACCTTGGACAGTGGGAACTGAGCCGTTTCACAGCCAATACCTAACGTCAGGCCCGGCTTGCGCCCTTCGAGAATCACGCGATTCCAGTTGGCACGAGTACACAAAAGTTCGTCGGAACTCATTTCCGGCGCATCCGCCAGTACGCACCAGACCATAAACAGGTCAAGGAAGCGAACCTGCTGCTCGTCAACGCCAATCGGTGAGAACGGGTTGATATCCAGCGAGCGCACTTCAATGTATTCGATCCCGCCGCGCTGTAGCGCATCCGACGGCGTTTCACCGCTGCGCGTCACGCGCTTCGGACGAATCGGCGCATACAGTTCATTTTCAATCTGCAACACGTTGGTGTTAATTTGCAGGCGCTTGCCGTCTTTTTCGAGGCCGATTTTTTCGTACTCTTCGGACGGGGTTTTTATCGCCCGCTTCAAGCCTGCCACATATTCGTGCAGATCGTTAAACGTAATTCCGAGATTGCTTTGCGATTTATTGGTATAGCCAAGGTCGCTCAGGCGCAGCGAGGTCGCGTACGGCAGATAGTACATGCCACACTCAGTCTTCTCGAACGGCAGCGTGGTCGGTTTCCCTTGCAGGAACGATGAACAGATAGCCGGGGACGCGCCGAACAGATACGGAATAACCCAGCCAAAACGGTAGTAGTTGCGGATCAGGCGGAAGTAGCCCGCGGAGATCGCTTCTTTATCCGTTTCACCGCACTTCGCCTGCCAGAACGCCATCGGCAGAGAAAAATTGTAGTGCACGCCAGAGATCGTCTGCATCAGTGCGCCGTAGCGATTTTTCAGTCCTTCGCGATACAGCGTTTTCAGCCGTCCAATATTCGAGGTGCCGTACTGAGCCAGCTCAATCTCCTGCCCCTGCTCGATATAGCACGGCATGCTGAGCGGCCACATACGCTCGTCGCCGAGGTTGCGGGCGGTGAAGCGATGCACGTCGCGCATGATCGTCAGCATATGATCAATATCACCGTCTACTGGCGTAATGAACTCCAGCAGCGCTTCGGCGAAATCGGTTGTGATCCATTTATGTGTCAGCGCCGAGCCTAACGCCTTCGGGTGTCCCGTAGTCGCTAAGCTACCATCCGCATTTACGCGCAGCGTTTCGCGCTCAAGCCCACGCTGAATCCCCTTCAGTGCCTGAGGGTGATTTTCCAGCCAGGCCAGCGCCTGTGATACGTCCGGGATCAATTTGACCTCCCGCCTGTCAAAAAATTGTCACTCAGCATAATTGTAATGGTTGACGATTGAAGGTCGCGAATTCATTCCACCAATTAGTGCCACCACGTCATACCCTGTAGTGTTACCCATGCCAGTAAAACATAGCGTAACGCCTTGCCAAGGCACAAAAAAAAGAGCACCGGTCCCCAGGAGATGCGCATCCATCCCGCCAGCAGACACAGTAAATCGCCTATTACAGGCATCCAGCTTAATAACAGCGTGGCAGCGCCATAGCGTTTTAGCCAGCCCACTGCCTTTTCCTGCCAGCGAGATTTTTCGCGTAGCGGAAAGAAACGTCCAAGAATAACGTTAGTCAGCCCTCCAAGGCTATTACCCATTGTTGCTATTAAGACCAGCAACCAGGGCTGACTCACGCCGGACAACAGCATCGCCACCAGCACCACTTCCGAATTCCCCGGTAAGAGGGTGGAGCTTAAAAAACTGCTGGCGAATAATGAAGCGAGTGACAGCGCGTCACTCACAGTAAGCGAACATCCACCGCCGCCATTCCGGCATCACGTGCGGCCTGAATGCCAAAATCAGCATCTTCAAACACCACGCATTTTGCAGGTGGTACACCCATTAATTCTGCACAGCGCAGGAAGGTATCCGGTGCGGGTTTGTGATGTTTAACATGATCGGCGGCAACGACGGCAGAAAAATAGTGGCGCAGGCCAAGGTGTTTGAGTAGCGCTTCAGCAATCGCGCTCTCGCTGCCCGTACCGACAGACATAGGACGACGGCCGTGCCACTCCTTGACGACGTCAATGAGTGGTAAAGGCTGCACGGTGTCTAACAGTATGGCTTTTACCGCGTCGGTTTTTTCACGCGCGAGCTGGTGCGGGTCGAGATCGGCCTGATTCAGCTCAATCACGGCCTGTGCGATACGCCAGGTGGGCGATCCGTTGAGGGCAATCATCGCCTGTAAATCGAAGCGCATACCGTAACGGCCCAGGACTTCGGTCCAGGCCTGACGATGCGTGGGTTCGGTATCCAGGAGGGTGCCGTCCATGTCGAAGATCAAACCGTCATACTGTGCGTACATCGTGCTCTCGCTAAACGATTAACAAAGCATTACTTTATCGTAAAAGGGGATTTTTGTCGCTGATTGCGAAGTGATAACAATGAGAGTGATTAAGAACTAAACATCGAAGGGGATCACAAGAAGAGATGGTGCATCCGGGAGGA
>NZ_NRIQ01000050.1:0-1102 GCF_020224095.1 Enterobacter sp. CCUG 70166 | reverse complement strand
TTGTCGTTTTCAGAAGACGGCTGCACTGAACGTCAGAAGCCGACTGCACTATAGCAGCGGAGGGGTTGGATCCATCAGGCAACGACGGGCTGCTGCCGGCCATCAGCGGACGCAGGGAGGACTTTCCGCAACCGGCCGTTCGATGCGGCACCGATGGCCTTCGCGCAGGGGTAGTGAATCCGCCAGGATTGACTTGCGCTGCCCTACCTCTCACTAGTGAGGGGCGGCAGCGCATCAAGCGGTGAGCGCACTCCGGCACCGCCAACTTTCAGCACATGCGTGTAAATCATCGTCGTAGAGACGTCGGAATGGCCGAGCAGATCCTGCACGGTTCGAATGTCGTAACCGCTGCGGAGCAAGGCCGTCGCGAACGAGTGGCGGAGGGTGTGCGGTGTGGCGGGCTTCGTGATGCCTGCTTGTTCTACGGCACGTTTGAAGGCGCGCTGAAAGGTCTGGTCATACATGTGATGGCGACGCACGACACCGCTCCGTGGATCGGTCGAATGCGTGTGCTGCGCAAAAACCCAGAACCACGGCCAGGAATGCCCGGCGCGCGGATACTTCCGCTCAAGGGCGTCGGGAAGCGCAACGCCGCTGCGGCCCTCGGCCTGGTCCTTCAGCCACCATGCCCGTGCACGCGACAGCTGCTCGCGCAGGCTGGGTGCCAAGCTCTCGGGTAACATCAAGGCCCGATCCTTGGAGCCCTTGCCCTCCCGCACGATGATCGTGCCGTGATCGAAATCCAGATCCTTGACCCGCAGTTGCAAACCCTCACTGATCCGCATGCCCGTTCCATACAGAAGCTGGGCGAACAAACGATGCTCGCCTTCCAGAAAACCGAGGATGCGAACCACTTCATCCGGGGTCAGCACCACCGGCAAGCGCCGCGACGGCCGAGGTCTTCCGATCTCCTGAAGCCAGGGCAGATCCGTGCACAGCACCTTGCCGTAGAAGAACAGCAAGGCCGCCAATGCCTGACGATGCGTGGAGACCGAAACCTTGCGCTCGTTCGCCAGCCAGGACAGAAATGCCTCGACTTCGCTGCTGCCCAAGGTTGCCGGGTGACGCACACCGTGGAAACGGATGAAGGCACGAACCCAGT
>NZ_NRIQ01000049.1:0-52560 GCF_020224095.1 Enterobacter sp. CCUG 70166 | reverse complement strand
GAAAACCAGGATGCACACACGAAACGTCAACGTCAAAACCGCCGCTCAAGAATCTTCCAGAAAGATGGGGGGAAAAACCGTGTCGTACACGATCCTCGTCGCTGAGACGAAAAAAAACTCAGAGGAGGAATCGGACGTTCTGGAGTTCAGCAGCCTTGCTGAGCTGAAGAAACTGCGCAGACGCTGCCCAGAAACGATGCGCTGCACCTATTTCTACGCCCTCAGCAGCGGCGTCGATAAACAGTTCCGCCATATCCATGTGGCAGAAGCTGACCACTTCAAACAGTTTGTGCGCCTGATCGAGCGCGCAGGTATCGACATTTAAACACGGTTCACCCCGTGCGGCTGCCGCCGCACGGAACCTCATCAGACAGGAGCCAGAAACATGAACGTTAACACTCCGACCGCTACACCAATGGCCTTTTTCGTTCCGTCTCATAACGCCGTTTATGACCGCGCAACCCAGCTGGAAGGGCAGTGGGTGACTCAGCGTGAAGCGATAACGCTGGAATCTCTGCGCCGTCTCTATCCGGATGCGGAGCTGATCCCCGCGACTCTGGTACAGGAAAAGCAGAATGACGGCTATCGCCGTCCCTGGGTGGAAATCACCGAGGCCCGGTACATCGGCCAGCTGGAAACGCTGCCGCCAGTGGACTGGTGCAGAGGGTATGGCGGGGAGTCGTTCAAATCGATGGAGTTTACGGGCGGGGATGTGACCGCGATTTTCGTCCGGTATGGCGTGCGTTTCTTTGAGTGCCATGACCTGCACACCCGCCATCACCGGGAGCTGATTGGGGACGTGATCGCCCGTTTCTGTCTCGATGCACCGCTGAATTCAGCGCATTAAAAAAGCAGGGTTGCCCCTGCTTTCTCAACGCCGGGTAGCCGCAGCAACGGTGAACCGGCAATCACAACCAAAGTAAGGAGATTGATCGTGAAATTTGACCCGCAAACTGTCGCACAGGCGAAGGCATTTGTAAATGCCCTCCGCGCCGGAAAACGCGCCCGCGTACCCGCGCTGCGCTTCTCACAGTGGCAGCCGTTCCTGTCCGTGGTAAATGCCGAAACAGGCTACGCCGCCGATGCTGACTGTGGTCTGGCTGTCAGCGTCTACCCGGCGCTTGGACTGGCTTAACAGGAGACGGCCGCCTGCGGGCGGCCGGTAAGGAGAAACCATGTCACAACTGAGTTTTGAATCCCTGTTCCTGGCAGACCTGGTCGATCCGCAGCCGCGGGCTTCCGCGCCTGTCCGGATGCTGTCGCCAGCTGAGGCGCGTAAACAGTTCGCCAGCGTCTTCCGTCAGACGGCGAAAAATATGCGCCGTTCGGAAGTGTTCCGCGACTTTATCGCCCTGGCTGCCAGTGAGCTGGATATGGCGCGTATACGTTTGCCGGAGAATATTGAAAACAGCCGTCGCATCTGCGGGCGGTATCAGCCGGACGATTTATACGCCATGAAACAGCTGTTCAGCCTGTTGGTGGAGGGGCTGGCGGGTGACATTCATGATTTTCTCGGCGCCCTGTACATGGAGCAGGAGCTGGGTGCGGATGAAATGGGTCAGTATTTTTCACCGTCCTGTATCTCCCGTCTGATGGCCGGAATACTCATGCCCGGCGCTCAGGAGACGATAAAGCGTGAGGGATGGTTGACGCTCGATGAGCCAGCCTGCGGCAGCGCCGGAATGGTCATCGCCTTTGCATTCTGGATGGCTGAAGCGGGATATAACCCGTCAGAACAGCTGTATGCCACCTGTACCGATATCGATCCCATGGTGGCTGATATGGCCTTTATCCAGCTGGCGCTGCTGGGTATTCCCGCGAAAGTCGTGACAGGCAACACGCTGACCCTGAAAGCGAGCCGTGTGCGTTATACCCCCGTGTATTACTTCAATGACTGGCAGGGACGTCTGGCATTTCGCAGTCGTCTGGATGCAATGAAAAAATTTCTGGCCACCGTGGCCGCCTGACTGACAGAGCGGCAGGGCAGACCTGCCGCAGGAAGAGAGAAAATGACAAGCAACACACTAAACGCTGTTCCGGCGACCGTGCTGGAGACGCTGGCAGAACGCCTGAAAGACCAGCCTGAACCGCTAAAAATCCGCAGCAACGATGATCACGCCGCGCTGGCTGCTGATGTGCTCTGGAACTTCGCCCGTAAAACCGGGCTGAACAGGGAAAGCGAAAGCGTGCAAACCGTCATCACGGATTTTCTGGCCAATCTTCTGCACCTGTGCGAACAGTGCGATCCGGACGGGGCGGGTATCGATGGATTTAATGCCCTGCTGAATATGGCCGTGATGCATTATGAGCAGGAAAATGGGGGTGACAGCGAAGAACCGATCTGAACGGGAACCTTAGCCCCGGTGCATATCATCGGGGCAACCGCAAAACGTTACCCCTTCGGGGAAACGGGGAGGGCGAAAGCGCCTCCGGCGCTCTTGCCATTCCCCGTTGCAGTGCATCTCTCCTTACCTGCGATCATAACCGGCGTCCTGCTGGTTAACTTGCTCAGTTGCAGCTCCGTGACCATACCCCGAAAACAGGGCAGGGCGATGGCCCCCTTCGGCTCCCGGCCAGCGCTGCTGTCCGGTCGTCGAGCCCCACTCCGCCAGGGCGGCCGCTGCGCACCCGCCAGGCTCCGCCGAACCCCTTCGGGTTTCGGGCCATACGGCTAGGGTCTGATGGCAAAGGTCAAGGGCTGCGGCTTCTCCGGCCGTGCCGTCCGGAACGCCTTCACCGCGCCGGCTGATGCCGTCGCTTTAATGGCGCCACGCCGTTCCGACGTGTCGGGTGTGTGCATCCTGTTCCCCTGGTGAAGCCATCCCCCGTGCGTCCTCACGCGGAGGGCTGGTCGTAGCACCGTCGGGTCGTCATCCAAGGGGTGAAATGCACTCCGCCAAAACTTTTTGCGTGCCGCAAAAACTTTAGTCTCCGCCCCTTTCCTTCCTCCCTTCGCCGTTGCTCCTTTGCCCTTTGCCGCGAGAGAACTCACCAGGGAGATGGACACCATCACCACAGGAGAAAACCAGGATGCACACACGAAACGTCAACGTCAAAACCGCCGCTCAAGAATCTACCGGAAGATGTGATTCAAACCTCACCACGTCCCAGTTCACGGATCTGTTTTGCTGGGTCCTGGCAGCATCGGAAGGGGAGCCACAACCGGCAATTTTTACGCCGCCAGAGAATGCCACTGAGCTGACGTTAATTAATGACGAATGCCCGGATTATATCTCTGTCTGGGTTGTAGATGGTCGCCCGGTGGCAGCTGCAATGCCGCTGGATAATTTTCACCGCGTTATTCCTTCATCACTAACTAAATAATCAGGAGTAAATAAAAATGGTCAGTTTCGCAAGCCGCTATCGTATGCCTACCTCGATCCGCAAAGACCGTCCACTGACGAATGAGGAATTACAGCTCATCGTTCCAAGCGCGTTCTCATCGGATAAACACGATTCACGCTCTGAACGTTATACATATATCCCGACCATAAACATTCTTGACCGTTTACGTGATGAAGGGTTTCAGCCGTATTATGCAACGCAGTCACGTACACGTGACCAGGATAAACGCGACTTTACAAAGCATATGCTTCGCCTGCGTCGTCATGACCAGATTAACGGAAAAGAAGTACCGGAAATTATTCTGCTGAATAGCCATGATGGTTCAAGCAGCTATAAAATGATCCCCGGTATGTTCCGTCAGGTTTGCAGTAATGGTCTGGTTGCATGGAAGGATTTTGGTGAAATCCGCGTACCCCACAAAGGGGATATTGTCGGGCAGGTTATTGAAGGCGCTTACACGGTGCTGAAAACATTTGACGCAGTTGATGAAAATATTGACCTCATGAAAAGCATTCAGCTTACTTTGCCTGAGCAGCGGCTTTTTGGTGCGACCGCCCTGGAACTTAAGTATGATGGAAAACCAGCGCCGATTACGCCGGAGCAAATTATTAACCCCCGCCGGGTACTCGACAGAGGCCAGGATTTATGGACCACGTTTAACGTGGTACAGGAAAATGTGATCCGTGGGGGGATTCGTGGCAGAACGCAAAAAGGGAAGGTGACCAGAACGCGGGAAGTCACCGGAATTGATGGTGACATCAAATTAAATCAGGTGCTCTGGAAAATGGCGGAGGAGTTTGCAAAACTGAAGGCCTGAAAATTAAGCCGCTCAACAGAGCGGCTTTTTACTGTCCGCTATGTAACGAGGCCGCTTCCGCAATTTGAATCTCATGCTCCTTTCCCGCAGTTGGCGCCAGACGTTCAGAAAGTAACTTTTTTCTTGCCAGCAATACGCGATATATATTTTTGATATCCTGAGCATACGCCTTGCGCTGCGCAATGAGCTTTTTGCTCGGCCCCGTATTATACATCCCCACGCTGTCCCAGTTTTTTCCGTATGACCTGAAGTTGTGCGCCAGTACCCACGCTCCCGTATAAACGCAGATACATGGATCATTCAACAGGCGCTCACGGGTAATATTGAAGTTTTTAAGTTTACCGTAATGGGAACTGTTCACCTGCATCCCGCAGACATCTTCTGTTCCATTCCTGTTTGATCCATTTATCGCACCCGGCTTAAGTCTGCTCTCTTTAATTGAAATTGACATAAGCAGCAGCGGATCAATTTGATAATCTTTCCCGGCTTGATCAAAGCACATCTGGGGAGCTGCGCCAGCAGACATGGAAAGAGTCAGCAATGCCGCAGGCAGTAACGATATTTTCATGGTTTGGCCTTTTAACGAAATACACGGGCTCAGGAGAGTCGCCTTAAAAAATACCCCGGCGGATCGTCGCAATCAAGTTAATTCACTACAAACGCGCGTGAGCGCTCTCCTGATGGGATTCAACACCCGTCCGAAATAAACATGTCAGAGCAGTAGACGGTATTAACACGCCGCTCTTTACTAACCCATTAAAACATCACACCCCACGCAAGACTTCGTCTTGCAGATTTTTTCTTTAAATTCAGTGGCATGATGTATGTTTTATTACGTAATTTTTGAGTATGTGCGATTAAGGTGTGTGGACTAACACACATTGCAGTGCTTAATCAGGCACTGCAATGTGTGCTAATACAGCACTCTGAAGTGTGGGGATTGTGTGTATTCAATTAATAGAGTAAGTTAAAAGCAGATAGTGCCTGAACCACACACATCATAGTGCCTAATGCACACACACCGTAGTGCCTGATTAGCACACATATTTAGGGATGAGTCATATATAAAATCAGTTGGTTACCAGAACCCTGCACCACGGATAGCTGTTAAAGTTCGCCATTGCAGTGCCGCATCAGGCACTGCATTAGAACATCGAGAAACTATTATGCCAAGAAAGAACATTTACTTTAAAGACAAAATTGACCGCGAAATACATGATATTCTTGAAATAGAGCTACAGAAAGGGGCCACATCTTCTGAGATGAACTACTCTTCGATAGTCAACGAATTAGTACGCCTTGGGCTAATGGTTTACAAATCGAAAGAAGAAGGAAGCTCATTTGACCTGGATGGTTTTAGGCGCGACCTTATAAAGAAAGTCTCCGGGTCACGAGAAGGTATTATGATTCTGACTGCCCTTGTCTCTGACATCTTCGTTACACTCAAAGGCCCCGACTCTGGCGTGAAACTGGAAGAGCTCATAAACACCAACATCAGTGCAATTAACGATGCGGAAGATAAAGCCGAAAAAGACCACTTCCTGGCAGGGTAAAATAACTTCTTTGGCCGGAACACTCCGGCCAGAATCGATCACTGAGACGACTTTTCGTCCCACAGAGGCTCGCTTTTCTCCACCTCCTTAATTTTTTCCTTCAGGAAAACTTCAAATTCCATACACAGCACTTTAAGCGCCTGCGCATCCTCGTTCTGGTCAAGCAATCTTTCAGTAAAATAGCCGAGAGTATTCATTAACCGGGTGAGCATTTCATCATTCAGACTGCGGTTATGCACCTTCGCCATCGCCCTGATTTCATCCGCAAGATTCTCAGGAATACGCATGCTATAGCCGGTAGTTTTCCCCGGAAGCAAAATTCTTTCACCCTCCCGCCATACCCACAATTGCTCCTGTTTGTGTGGGGTCTTAATTTCACTCACAACCTCAACGGATTCACCATCAAGTAATTTCCCAAGCCATTCCTCGAATCTGACCGCCAGCGCAATAAGCCGCTCACCCTCCGCAGTTTTAATGACAGGCTTACCCGGCTGATAATTCAGAGACAACAAAAGCCTGGCAATAATTTCCTCATTCACGCTCCTGTTACCCGCTCTGGCACATATTCTCAGCTCCATGAGCAAATTATCGGGCGCCCGCAACCTCCACTCCACAGCCTCCCCTGGCTGGAACTTCCGTGGACGGCCGCGACCATCCCACATTTTCTCTTTAACTTTCATAGCTATAGATCCCTGAGGCCATTTCTGAACTTACTGGTCAACAAAGCCTACTCACTTACATATTCGGATAAATCTGAATACCTTGTAAAAATGTGACATGCGTCACAGTTTTTTTTTTTTAGGGTCATGGGACAATTGCGCCTGCGTAAACAAGCACTTACGCGATTCACTTTTGTTTACTTCGGAGAAAACAAGCATGTTAACCAAAGGCAGTGCCCTTAACGTCGGTAAGGGATGGGCGGTAGCGTCCTTATTCCGCAAAGCTCGTGAAAATCGTCTGACTAAATTTTACTTAAAGACAGTTGGCGCATTTCTTTTTGCATTCCTGGTCACACACCCGGCATTCGCATCCGGTACTGACCTTCTCGCATCACAGAACACAACGGTTAATTCAACCTTTGGTTCTGGCTCATCAATCGTTAAATGGTTTTACCTCGGGGAAATTCTTTTCGGTGTCTTCATTTATATGAAAACCCGCTCCCCACTCACATTCCTGGGCGTGCCGCTGGTAATCATTGCAACACGCATTGGTTTTGCGATTGCGAGCTAACCATGAGCGGGGAAGAGGATAAATACTACTTCCCGGAAACACTGAACCAGCAGGACCGCTATTTTGGTTTGCCATTAGATGAAATTATTATTGTTGCCCCTCTGGCTATACTGGGCATCCTCAATAATATGTCTATTGAACTCTCCATCATAGCGGGCCTGCTCTGGTTTCTCGTCAGATATCTGAAGAAAGGGCAGGGGTCGTACTGGTTACTTAATTTCTGCTACTGGCACCTGCCATCACTTTTATTCAAAGTAACCTTTCGCCAGATACCTGATTCAAGTTTCCGGCACTGGAGGGCATAGTTTTTATGAAACTGAAAATTAAAGGAGAGCGCGATAAACAACTTAGTTATGCGTTTATTGGTCTTTCAGCGTTAACTTTAATTATGGGCGTGGGAAACGTATTAACAGGTTCGCTGGCATGGCATTTCGCCACCACCCAGAAAATCATCACCACGCCATTAACGTTTAACCGCCCATTTGCATCAGATTCAAAAAGTGTCGACGCCACCGGCCTGACACAGTTCGCCGCTTCCTTTATTTACTGGCGGCTGAATGTTAGTCCGGAAAACGTCGACACTAACCAGAAAATGGTTCTTGGATTCGTCCCCTCCGCCGAACGGGACGCACTCAAGAAAGCCCTGGATATTGAAGCTGAGCGAATCAAGAACGGGGGCATCACCACCCGATTCGACACGAAAGAAATTCGCGTTATTGACGATAACACCGTGCAGTACAGCGGAATACTGAAACCATCCACCACCAACGGCGCAATCACCACGCCACTGAAAGACCAGGAAAAAACCTACCGACTTAAACTGAGTTATGACAATGGTGTGATTAACCTCCACAGCTTTGAAGAACTCCAGCCGGTATCTCCCACCAACTGACAGGACTGCCCATGAAATTTCGCATTTCACCGGCAGCTGCTGCTGTGTTTCTGGCAGCGGGATTATTCACAAGCGGCCTCCGGGCCGCTTCCGCACCCGCAGCCATTCCGTTTGAGAACGACGCCGCCTTTAACGTCACACTCAGCAACACCAACCCGAGCAAGGTTGTTGTTGACGGAGAACTCATAACCAGCATCAGCGGACCAACCGGTGCCTATGACCAGAGCACAACCGACGACGGAGCGCTAATTCTGTCTCCACTCGTAGGCCAGAACTTCACGCTGTTTATCCAGACTGACCGCGGCTCATCCCTGAGCCTGAACGTCAGACCCCAGCCGGGTAACGGCAAAACACTGCGCTTCACCCCAATGTCACCACCACTTCGCAAGAACGATGACGCGAAGGCATGGGAAGAAGGGCAGACCTACGAAAAAACTCTGGTCGCATTGTCCCGCGCTGTAGTCAATGGCCAGGTGCCGGACGACTACCAGGAGTACCCGGTCAGCCGCATGCCGGCATACACACCCGCCAGTGATGTACGCCTGACGCCGGAACGCCAGTTTGTAGGTAACCACCTGCGCATTGTGCGCTTCCGGATGAGCAACCCGGGCAGCATCACCCGCAGCCTGCGCGAGCGCGATTTCTGGCGCAAGGGCGTCCGGGCCGTAATGCTGTCGCAGAACCAGCTCTACGCCGGCGGAGAGGGGTATGCCTGGATTGTGTTTTCAGATGACGGAGACACCCGCCCATGAACCTGAATGAAAACCTGAAAACCCGCCGTAAGCAGCTGGCCATTCTCGCTGCCGTTATAGTCGGCGGCGCGGCCGCAACGGGCGGCGTTATCTGGTACGGGCAGCATCAGCAGGAGCAGAAGCAACCCGCCCCGGTCGCAACGCCAAATATGACCGGCGTGGTTACCGCAGCGTTTAACCAGCAGGTTAACGATGCCGCACTGCAGCAGCAGCAGGCCAAAACATCAGAGCTTGAAGACAAGCTCGCTACGCTCACGCAGCAGTTCGCGCAGAACAAGCTCACCACCGAGCAACAGCTGGCCAAAAAGGACGAAGAAATTCAGCGTCTGAATGACCAGCTTACGAAAGCCCCCGGCAGCAACCAGACCACTGGCCAGCAGACACCACCTGCAGGTCAGAACGGAACACCACTCCCCGGTCCCGTTGCTGCCGGTCAGGCCCGGCCTCCCGAATACACTGTGACCCCCGCAGGCACACCGGCCGCCACTGGTGTGAATATGGGGCAGGGCGCAGCGTTCTACCCGGGCGGCTCCGGCCAGAGAATGACAGGCGGCCTGTCGACAACAAAGTTCAGCTATGAAAGCCTGAAGAAAAAGCCAACGAAACTCCCCTGGATTCCGTCAGGCTCCTTCTCCGACGCCATCATGATTGAAGGTGCCGACGCCAACGCCAGTGTTACCGGCCAGCAGAACACCCAGCCCGTCACCATCCGCCTGCTGGGCAATATCCAGATGCCGAACAACAAAGAATACAGCGCTGACGGCTGCTTTGTGGTGGGTGAAATCTGGGGCGACATCTCCAGCGAGCGCGGGATTGTCCGGACGAAATCAATCAGCTGCGTACTGAAAAACGGCAAGCACGTCGATATGGAATTCGATGGCCACGTCAGCTACCAGGGTAAAGGCGGTGTTCGTGGCAAGCCTGTTATGCGAAACGGCATGATTGTCGGCTACGCGGGGGCTGCAGGCCTCCTGTCAGGCTTTGGTGAAGGTATCAAATCTGCGGCAACACCATCTGTCGGCCTCGGTGCCACAGCGGAAGTAGGTGCCGGCGACGTGTTTAAGCAGGGCTTTGGCGGCGGGGCCAGTAAGGCAGCCGACACGCTGAGCCAGTACTGGATTAAGCGCGCCGAACAGTATCACCCGGTCATTGATATCGGCGCTGGCAACCTGGTAACTGTGGTCTTCCAGAAGGGCTTCCGCCTTGAAACCATCGAGGATGCCGATGACGCGAAAGCGAAAGAGGAACTGCAGAAAGCCGGCAACGCCGCGCAGAACGCTGTGACTCCGCAGCCTGCGAGCCAGACCACAACATCCAGCACCACCTCTGTCGGTAACATCAACCCTGATGACGTTCTCCGCCAGGCCAGTCAGTTGCGCCTCGGTGACACCATCAACTAATGAGGAATCCAGGATGAAATCCTTTATCCGTGAAGCAAAGCGTAAAGACAACGCGCTGACACAAATCCGGGAGGACCTCGATGACTGGAGCGCCGGTCGATCAACGCCGGTGCAGCGGTTTTTCGTAACTGCATGGGTGTTCATGATTCTCACAGGAGGCGGTCTCTTCCTGCATTACTGGCCAGTATGGGGATGGATATTTCTGGCAGTCTGGTTCGTCCTGAGCAACCTGCTGCTCAGAAAGCTCATACCACGCAAGACAGAATCGTGGGAGGCCGTGTTTGACGATACGCTGTCATCCTACAAACCGGTTAATCAGGCGGCCTGGGAAAAACTGAAACTGCAGGTTGAGAGAGAGGGACTTACGCTGACTGCAGTCAGAAGCTGGTTTCAGGAAGAAGCAATGTCTGTCTGGCCAGAAGAGAGAACCGCTAAACCAAAAGGTGAAGGCGGAGGCAAACATGAAGCGTGAAATCGGAATTGTTCTTTTTTTGCTATCGCTGAGCGTACCTGCAGGGCTTCTGCTGAATTTTATGACTTCATCTGAATACGGCATTCCGGCACGGGCTGTTACAGATTCAAACGCTCAGAAAGCGGCTAAGGACACCGCTCAATTTGAGAGCATGGAGCGTGACGCTTTAGCCCAGCCAGATGCATGGAAAGCGTATCAGCAGGTGTCTGATGCAGTCCCTGATGATGCACCCACCGGGCTGCAAAACCGTTACCGCAGCCTCGCGGTTTCACTGGCACTGAAGGCTGCAATGGCCTGCTCGCCGGACGCCCTCAGGCTCCTCGAACGTAACGATGTGATTGAGTTTCGCATACTCCGATCATCGTTAGTTTCCGCCTGCAGAACCGCCAGGTAAGGTAGCCGGAATGCGTGAAGAAAAACGTAACAACGACCTGCTCAGGAAAATGCGGATGCATATAGCTGACTGGGAGACTGGTCGGCCAACCCCTGCAGGAAGCAAGTACATGTTTTTGGGGTTTGTCATCTTTCTCTGTGCAGGGGGACCGGTTCTTTCGTACTGCCCGTCACTGTGGGCGCTGGGTATCCTGATTGTCTGGCTATTTCTGACTCAATGGATATGCAGGCGAATTGTCCCCCGCTACAACGAAAGCTGGGAGGAGGTATTCGACAGGATGCTGTCTGCTTATGAACCCCTGAACCTTCCTGCCTGGGAGCACCTGAAGCGTCAGGCTGAAACAGAGGGGCTGACGGCCAGCAACGTCAGAAACTGGTATCAGCTGGAAGCGATGAGCGCCTGGCCAGAAAAGAAACCTGACCTGAAATTTCTCAACAACAGTCCAGACCGTGAGAAAGAGTCCGGGAGCGAGTGAACAGCAAAGCGGTACTCGGATAGCTGATTACTCTCACCGGTTTGTATCACCTCATCATTACAACCTTGAAGTTCTTTTTACTGGAGTGTCTATGCCTTCAATCAGGACACATTCTTCATTACTCAAAATCCTGTATGACTACCGCCACGTCGTCTTTTTAGTGCTTATTTATGCGACTGAAATGACGGTATGGGCGATTCTGAACCTGAAGGGAATCGGTGACGATGATTTTTCCACATGGCGAATCTTTCTGCTCATAAGCGTGGCCATCATCGCGTCCAGTGCTGCAGCTTATGGCGATACTGATAAAGCATGGATGATGTTTGCAGGGGCTCTCGCGCCCTGGCTCAGCGCGTCTGTTTCAATCATCGTCTATGGTTTCATTCAAATGAACCTGCATTTTCTGTCGATGGACTGGTTTTTTACCTGCGTACTGTGCAGCTTCGGTCTGCAGGTAATGCTCAATGTCATGCGAGAAATTTTCGTGTAAGCCACAAGTCACTCCCCCCTTGTACATATAACCCTCAAATTCCAACCGGAGTTACCCCATGAAAAAACTACTGGGTGCTGCACTGCTGTGCAGCGCACTGACCGGCTGCGCCGGTCTCAATTCTGATTTCGACTGCAACAAGACCGCGACCGACCAGTGCCTGACCACCGCTGAAGCCAACAAGCTGGCCGCTCAGGGTAAAAGTCTGGATGACCTGACGGCAGATAAAACCGCAAAAAAGCCTGCGGGTGAAACCCTGCCGGCACTGCGCAATTCGGCACCGGTCGTGAATCCGTTCCGTCCTGTCTCCGTCGCAGCAACCGGAACTGCCGCCGCTAAGCCGCTGAACACTGCGCCGGCGAAAGCGTCCGGCACACTGGTCACGCCGCTGGCCACGACCAGTCATGTGACACCCGTGCCAGTTAACACGGCGGGCCGCGTTCCGGTTCAGCGTATTCCTGACGCCACGCAGCGCCTGTGGATTGCCCCCTGGGTGGACACAGACGACAACTTCCATCAGCCGGCAGTGGTCGAGTTCGTGAAGAACAAATCTCACTGGGATGAGAGTTACCGCGTTATCGGGGAGGGTGGGGAATGAGCAGCCACTACGTTTCCGGCCAGAACGGCGTCGATCATCTGGTGAAATCATTCACTTATACGCGGAAAGGAACGATGCAAATCACCGCCACACAGTCAGCCGATACCGACGATGAAACGCTGGCCGTTCTGAGCGTGAGCTGTGACTGGCAGATTAAAACTGCCGGTGACGCGCTGCACGCCGGGCAAATGAACGAAGAGAAGCAGCGTCGCCTGGAGTTAATCCGGGCCGCTGTGGAGGGTCGAAAATGAGTTTTGTCGACAGCCTGATGGATATGCTGAAAAACGGGAAGCAGGAAGACGGAGCCGCCACGGCCCGCAACAACCTCTCTCAGACCTGGGACTATCCCTCTCTGGTCGCCGCGCTGCCTTACCGGTATTACGACGATACGAATGAGATTTTCGTCAATGCCGGCTCCGCAGGTTTCATTATGGAAGCGGCCCCGCTTCCCGGCGCGAACGAGCAGGTGATGGCCGCGCTCGATGACATGCTCCGCAAGAAGCTGCCACGCCAGACGCCCGTCACCGTTATTCTGGTCGCAAGCAAATGTGTCGGAGAGCGTATCGATCGCGGCGTGAGTAATGATATGTGGAAAGGCGGGATGGCTGAGCACCTCAATAAAATCACCCGCGCTTTCTGGCAGCGCTCCGCGCTCCACGGTCTGGCCAACGAACGTGAATATCCGCTCTACCTGCGTAACTACCGTATCTTTTTTGTGTACGGCAAAGAGGTAAAACGTTCTTCCCAGATGCAGCGGGTCATTGACGAGCTGATTCAGATACGCAACACCATCCGCGTCTCACTGGGGGCCGCACGTATCGACAGCATGAACATTGATGTTCACGCCTTCCTGTCTGCGGTACGTGAAGTCATGAACTACCGCCAGGAACAGGTGCTGATGTCTTCCGGAGATTACAGCGAGGACGAGAGGCTCAACCGCCAGGTGGTTGATCCGGGGATTGACCTTAAGGTTCATCCATCGCATATCCGGATGGTGCTGCCGGAGACTATCGACGCGCGCGGGACGCGCCTGCCGGCATCGGCATGCCGCATCATCAATATGCAGCTCGCCAAAAACCCTCGTCGGTTTGCGCTCTGGCAGGGCGCAGATAATCTGCAAAATCTGCGCTTCCCTGACCTCGGCATTCCCTGTCCGTTTATGCTGACCTGGACCACTGAGCTGGAAGAACAGACCAAAAGCCAGAGTGAGGCGTTTCGTAAAGACACGGACCTGTCCAAAAAGGCCAACTCAGCCTACGCCGCACTCTTTCCTGGCACCAAAAAAGCAGCCGAAGAGTGGCGTCGGGCGCGTGAACAGCTGAACAGCAATGAAATTGCACACTGCAGAACCTACTTTAACCTGACCCTGTTCGCGCCGGACAACAACACCGACGCGCAGGCCTGCGAGCTGGCCGCCGTGAACGTGTTCCGTAAGAACGAGCTGGAGATGGTCACGATACAGTACCAGCAGATGCGTAACTGGCTGGCCGGGTTCCCGTTCGTCATGCAGGAAGGAATGTGGGAAGACCTGAAGATGACAGGGGCTACCCTGCGCGCCAAGTCATGGAATGCAGTAAGCCTGATGCCGGTTGTGGCCGAGCGCCAGCTGTCCAACGTGGGGATGCCGCTGCCGACCTATCGCAACCAGGTGGCGTTCTTCGACATGTTTGGCGAAGAGAACGGCAGTACCAACTTTAACATTGCGGTAACCGGTACCTCAGGGGCAGGGAAGACATTCCTTATTCAGGGGATTCTGCGTGATGTGCTGAATGCTGGAGGTTTTGGCTGGGTCATCGACATGGGGGATGGATATAAGAACTACTGCCATCAGGCCGGCGGGGTCTACCTTGACGGTGCGAAGCTTAGATTTAACCCGTTCGCTAACGTCAAAGACATCAATCACTCTGCGGAAGGGATTGTGCGTCTGTTGACGGTGCTGGCCAGCCCTACACAGCCGCTGGACGGTGTCTGTGAAGCGATCCTGCAGAAAGCGGTAATGGATGCGTGGGAGAAGAAGGCAAACAAAGCCCGTATCGACGATGTTCATAATTACCTGACCAATGAGGATGTGAATCAGGCGTTCGCAGACAAGCCGACCATCATCGCGCGTCTCGCTGAGCTGGCCATGCTGCTCGATACCTACTGCACCTGGGGGCCGGACGGCGAATACTTCAACGCCGACACCCCGACGCTCGACGGTGAAACCCGCTTCGCGGTGCTGGAGCTGCTGAGCCTGGAGGACAAGCCGAAGCTGCTCTCGTCCATCCTGTTCTCGCTCATCCTGGCAATTCAGGAAAAGATGTACCACAGCCCGCGCGATCTCAAAAAAGTCTGCATCATCGACGAGGCCTGGCGTCTGCTGGGTGGTTCAAACCCACATGCGGCCCGGTTTATCGAAACAGGCTACCGTACGGTGCGTCGACACCGTGGCGCGTTTATCACCATCACACAGGGCATCAAGGACTTCAGCGCCAGTAAGGAAGCGGAAGCCGCCTGGAACAACAGCTCCACCAAAATCACCCTGCTGCAGGATGCGAAGGCGTTTAAACAGTACCTTGCCGATAACCCGGATCAGTTCTCGGACATGGAAAAAGAAGTTATCCGCGGCTTCCAGCCCGCCCTGCAGACCGGCTACAGCTCCCTGCTGATAAGCGCCGGGGAATACAGCTCCTTCCACCGCCTGTTTGTCGACCCCGTCACGCGCGCCATGTTCAGCTCCCGTGGCGAGGACTTTGCCTACATGCAGAACGCTCAGAAAGCCGGAGCGACTGCGGAAGAAGCGGCATATCTGCTGGCGGAGAAGAAATACGGCAGTGAACTTCGTGAACTTGAACAATGGGTGAACGCAGCATGAGTGAACAACAGGACAAGCCATATGACGGCGATACCGTCCGCGACGGTGTAACAATCGTAAGCAAGACATCCCGATGGGTTAAGGTCGGGATGCTGGGGCTGGCGGGACTTCTGGTCATGACAGGCGTCGCGTACGTAACGGCGAAAGTCGTCACACCTGAGGTGGTGGTCTTCGACATGAAGGGCACGATAGATCTCTTCAAGCAGCAGTCCGCCCAGCTGCATCTCGATGAAGGCAGCGCAAAAGCGATGACCCTGCAGTTCAACGCGGCGTTGAGCGGCAGCCTGGATGCGTGGCAGGCCTCACACAACGCCATCATTCTGGTGAAACCGGCGGTAATAAACCCGCAGCGGGATATTACGAATGAGATCCGTGCCGACATTGCACGGCGTACCCAGGGGGGCCAGTGAAAAGACGACTGAAGCTGATGGCCATGCTCCTGATGCTCTCTTCCGGCAGCGGGGCGAAAGACCTGGGGACCTGGGGAAACGTCTTCGAACCGGCCGAGCAGGATATGCTGGCCTTTATCCAGAACCGCCTGAAGGGGATGGAGCAGACGGGCGAACTGGACCGGCTGCGCAGGGAAGCAACGGACAGGGTGAAGGAGCATGCGGTACGCCCGACGCCGGTGGAGGGCCTCACAAAAGCGAAGGAATACCGCAGTTTTGCGTGGGACCCGACCTTCACCGTGAAGGAAACGATCACTGACATGCAGGGCAACGTGATCGCCCGTAAGGGCGACACGGTCAACCCCCTGGATAGGGTGCCCTTCAGCCAGGTGCTTTATTTCATCGACGGTGATGATAAAGAGCAGATGAACTGGATCCGTCAGCAGATCGCAGGCCAGACAAACGTGAAGGTCATCCTGGTGAACGGCAACATCAAAGAAACAAGTGATGCGCTGAATGAACGTATCTACTTCGACCAGTCTGGCGTACTGACCCGTAAATTCGGTTTTGAACACATCCCTGCGCGGATTTCACGCGATGGCCGCGTGATGAAGGTGGAAGAAATTCCGGTATCAGGAGCAAAAAAATGAGCGCAACCACGTTAGGTGATCTGTTTCCGCACATGCACGAGGCCGTCACTTCGCATCGCCGCTACGCTAAACAACCCCGCAAAGCATCAGCCGTTACATCCCGCATGGGTACGGCAGAGCGGCTCAAGACGCTGTATCCGGAGCTGGATTCCTGGCATCCGGTACTGGTGACCAAAGCCTGGCTTCACTGGTGTGTTCAGAACCAGCAGGACAGCCGGGAGCCGTCGAAACGTGATGAACGTTTTCCGGACTACATCATTCACCTCTTACTGGAGAACATGCGGGCCGAGGACAGCGCGAAACGTAAAAAAGGCCAGACGATGTCACTTTCTGAGCGCCTCGACAGGTTGTTCGCGGGCGAGGAGCAGGAGAACGCCGAATGTCACTGAAGTGCAATGCTGAAACCAGAGGCTGTGATGAAAAAGTGAAACAACTCTGCCAGCTGTACCCTGAAATCGCATCCTGGCATCCGATGCTGGTCACCGGTGCGTGGCGTCAGTGGTGCGCGGAGAACCAGCGTCAGCCGATAGCGCCGGAAGAACGGGATGAGGCGTTTCCCCTGTACCTCGTCAGGCTTATCCGCAACAGAATGGAGGAGATGAACGCATGGCGTTAATCAGCTGCTTCACCGGACCTCAGGGCTTGCAGGGGATGCTCACCTGTTTGCGCGATACTGAGGGCATGACCGGTATTCTGGTCGTGGTAACACTACTCGCGGGCTGGCTTGTTGTTCAGCATCTTGCAGATGCACGCCGTGAACGCCGGGCGTGGGAGAGCAGACCGGGAATACCCGTTCCGCAGGCACAGTTTGGCAGTGCCCGACATGCCGATGCGGTACATGGCTTTGCCAACAGAGACTATTACCAGATGCTGCTCGCAGAGCTGGAGCAAGGTCTGACCGAGGCGGGTTATGCACTGACGCATGATGAATCACAGCGCGTAACGATACCGACAGCAGACCGACTGGCTCTCAGTCGCAGGATTTTTCGGGCGCGTCTGCGTTATACCACACCGAGAGTCTCTGAGCAGACGATGAAAGACAGCGAAGATATAGCGGTGAATGATGGGTATGCCGGCACGTGGCTCAGTGTGCTTATACGTGGCAGTGAGTGCGCTGGCTGGTACATCACCAGACCGCAAAAAGGCCATTGATTCAACCGCGCTGCCATTCAGGATGTTCGGTGCTCACTGCGTTGCGCTCCGCCTCAGCCTGAATGCCACCCCGGTTTACGATTAATCCCGACCAGGTAACGCCATGAAAAAAGACCCTGTTACTGAAAAGGGCCGGAATGTCACCTCAGTACGTCACGATGAGGGTTCGGCACGACAGCTGGATGAGATCCTCAACGACAACCCGCTGTACAAGCCCTCGCATGTTCTGCGCGGTGCCATTCTTGCCCTGTACGAAATGAGCCAGGAACAACGACTGGCCATCATCATGAAAGCCGCCGGTAAAGGCAAAAACCACTGATCCTTCTTTAAGCCCTCCCGCCGTCCGGTGGCTGCGGCATGCCCGGAGATACCCCCATGACTCACCCTGAAAAAATCAGGCCGGTGACGGTTACCCGTGACCGCAACGGCTTCTGGACGCACCCACACTACTTTACACCTGCCAGTGATGAAGCCACGCAGACAGAGTTTGGCGACTGGATGCGCCTGCATAAACTCACCTGCGCCACCCGCTGGATGGAAAACGATGCTCCTCCCCAGGTGATTACCGCCTGGGAAAACGGTGCGTCGGACATCAGTGACTGGCAGCCGTCAGTCCCCGCCGGAGAGGGCTGGTTTATCGGCTCCATTCATGACACTGAAGATGGTCCGGTCTGTGTCTGGCTACGGGAGGTGAAATGAAGCATGTGTCATGGTTTTCCGGCATGGTGCTGCTTCTGCTGTCCTCTTTGCCTTTGCAGGCAACGGCCGCAGCCAGTAACGCCGGTGACGGCCGCTGGGTTAATCCGATAAGTGATGTCTGCTGGAAGTGCCTGTTCCCGATGACGCTCGGCAATATTCAGCTGGCGGCCGGCCCGCAAAAGGATACCAACAACCCGGCTTCGCCGATCCAGATTTGCCCCTACGGCGTGTTTTATCGCATCGGTCTGGCCATCGGGTTCTGGGAGCCAATGGCGATGGTGGATGTAACCCGTGAGCCTGGCGTGATGGTCAACATGGGGGGCTTTAAAATCGATCTCGGACGCACGGGAACGGGAACCGCAGGGCAGAGCGACAGACCCGCTGCCGGCACGTTCTATCATGTTCACTGGTATAAATACCCGCTGATTTTCTGGCTGAACATCATCACCAGTCTGGGGTGTCTGCAGACCGGCGACATGGATATCGCTTATCTCTCTGAAGTTGATCCCCTCTGGAATGACAGTACGCTCTCGATGCTGATAAACCCCGAGGCAGCGCTGTTCGGCAACCTGATAGCTCAGGGTGCCTGTGCTGCTGACGCAGCTGCTTCATCAGCGGGTCTTCCTCTGTCTCCGCTGTTCTGGTGCGCGGGAAGTCAGGGGTCTATCTACCCGCTAACCGGCTATACCAGCGGTGAGTTTTCTCCGCTCGAGGCCTCTCTTCTGGTTGGAGAGCGAATGGCATTCAAAATGCATCGTGAGGGGCTGGTCTGGAACTCTGTGGGCGCGGACGTCGCAGTATGTAACCAGTATCCATCCCCGATCATCCCGAAAGAGCGATGGCGGTATCAGATGGTCAACATGTACCCCGAACCGGGTAACTGTCATCCCTTCGGGGCCAGCACGCAGCTCTGGGGCACAACGCATAACTCTCCATCCTCCAAAAAGAACTTCGGCTATCTCTTCTGGCGCAAACGTAACTGCGTATTCCTTTAAGGACATGACAATGAAAAACGTTTATCTCCGGGCGCTGACGATCAGCGTCATGGTTGCTTTCGCGCCGCTGGCCCTGGCGAGCGCTCAGACAGATATCTCCGTCTCAGACCATAACTGGATCAAAGGCCAGCAGGACGCGCTGGCAGCCATGAAGGAAGACCTGCAGAGTCACCCTGCGGGTGTATCCGTGTTGCCGCAGCCACAGCAGGACCTGATTAACCGCCTGCAGGGCGATATCGCTGCGCAAACCACCTCTATGGGGGAAAAAGACACGTTCCCGGCTATTTACTTTGTGAGCCTCGGTATTCCGCGTGAAGGTCTTCTGCCCATGCTGAAGGACGCCCGTCGTTACAACATTCCGCCCACGCTGCGGGGCCTGGTCAATAACGATATGCGACAGACTGCGGCGGCCATGTTTGAGCTGAGTAAGGAGGACAAGGACGCCGGCGTGCAAATCGATCCGACGTTGTTCACTCAGTACAACATCACGACAGTGCCGGCACTGGTGGTCACCTGTCCGGGTCATCATGACGTTATCCGGGGAAGCCTGCCCCTGCAGCAGGCGCTGGAGAAAGTCGCTGAAAGCGGTGATTGTGCAGCGACGGCGCGCCATCTTCTGGAGGCTGCGAAATGAAAAAACGACTTTCAGCGATGCTGATGCTTTTCCCGCTCCTGGCGGGGGCAGCCGATCCTGCGTTTGAGGCGGGAGCGAGCTTTGGCAAGGGAAATGCCTCCGCCGGTACGGGGGCCCTGAAAAATCCTGGTACCGTCACAGGGGCAATACCAGGCTATACCGCTAACCCACCGGAGAAAGGGTATTACGGCGGTGTGGATGGTGGAGACGGTGGGCTGGCCAACAAAGGGCAGGCCGCACTGCAGGGTAATGACGCAGCGCAGTCAGTTATCAACTCCGGCAAAACGAATCCGGTTCCCGCCATCGACCCGCAGGCACCTTTCATCACGATCGGGAAAAATGCGGAAGCCGGTGCAGACGGTGTGCTTAACGGAACCGCGAACCAGTGTAAGGAGGTGACGGTATCGAAAACCACCTTTGAAAATTACAGCTGCGACAAAGATGTGGCCTCCGTTGAGGCCTGCACCCGGACCGCAACCCCTGGCGGACGGTCATCAACCACCACGGTTCAGAAAACCTTCACCCTGACCGCTGCGGATGTCGTGTTCAGTATTAACGGTACATCATTTAACTTTAGTTTTAATGCACCTGCATCAGGGCCGGTGATCAGCGCACATTTTTACTGGGCAGACCGGGAAGTGAATGCCGGGAAAATCTCCTGGTGGGGCGTCAGTCAGACGATGGTCGGGAAGAATTTTGACTGGGAAATGCCGGGTGCGCCAGGTACGCCGCTGTCAAAAGGTGGCTCCTTACCCGCGGGTACCTATACCAGTACAGGGTGTACCAGCGGGAACAAGGACCGTTGCGAAAAGCATATCCGGGAACAGATAGCGGATTTTCAGTCCGGTGCTTCAGGCTTCAGACTGCTTCTCGTTATGAACGCGGTCGAAACCACCTTTACCCCCGAAGTGACCTGGTCCTCATCCTGCGGTCTGGATATGGCGAAGGCGCAAAAAACAACGTCAACCTGCACCTCTCCGGGAGGAAACAAGACCATTATCAATAATGGCCAGAGCTATGACGTTTACAGCGACTGCTGGGAGTACACCGATAACTATGTTGTGCCGTCAGACTCGAAGGGAACCTGCGGAACGCTGATGACGAACCCTTCCTGCACTGCAGCAGGTACAACCTGCACCGAATCGACTGACGGACAGTGTACCCACATGAGCTACACCTACCAGTGTCAGACCACGCATCAGTCGGGAGGCCTGGTCTGCGGAGGAGACTATATCTGCAAATCAGGCGAGTGTGATGACACGAATGGTGCCGGAAGCAGTGGTTTTGATACGGCTGTGGCTAAACTGGCCGGTCTGGCTTCGGCAGCTGAAGACGCTAAAGATGCAAGCAGCACGATTGAGGTAAAAGCGTTCACGGGTAAAGCCATGCGGTGCCGTAAAGCCTTTGCCGGTTTCTCTAACTGCTGCAAAGACTCCGGCTGGGGGCAAAGTGCCGGACTGGCGGCATGTGATGATGAAGAGAAGGCCATAGGGAAAGCGAAGGCGAAGAAAATCACCGTCAGCGTGGGCGAACGTTGCGATCGTAAGGTGCTCGGGGCCTGTATCCAGAAAAGCCAGGTGTACTGTGTGTTTGACGGCAAGCTTGCCCGCATTATTCAGGAGCAGGGACGTCGAGACCAACTGGGTGTGAAGTTCGGCAGCGGCGACAGTCCGGACTGCCGGGGGATCACAGTCCCGGAACTGCAGAGAATCGACTTCGACAAAATCAACTTCTCAGACTTCTACGAGGATTTGATGAAGAACCAGAAAATCCCGGATACCAGCGCACAGGTTCAGCAGATTAAGGAGCGGATCGCCGCCCAGGTGAACCAGCAGGGAGGTGGCAAATGAAGCGTGTCCTCTGTGGCCTGCTTATGGTGCTGGCGAGCCATACGGCGCAGTCCGAGGAAATTGTGACGCCAGCGGAGCCGTTCACCGGCTGGTCCTGGTACAACGAACCGAAGAAGCCGCCTGAACAGCCAGCGAAACCGCCGCAGCCTGCGCAAAAGGCGATCCCGGATCTCAGCAAAATGTCTCCTGTGGAGCAGGCCCGCGTACTGAAAGGGTACACACAGGAGGCGCTTAACCGCGCCATCCTGTACCCCTCGCGGGAAAACACGGCGACGTTCCTGCGCTGGCAGAAGTTCTGGACGGACCGGGCATCAATGTTCAGTCAGTCCTTTGCGGCGGCACAGCTGAGTCATCCTGATCTCGATTACAACCTGGAATACCCGCACTACAACAGCATGGCGCCGTTTACACAGACGCGTGATCAGCAGACGCAACAGAATGCTGTTGAACAACTGTCCCAGCAGTACGGTCTGTTCTACTTCTACCGGGGCAGTGACCCGATTGATGTGCAGATGGCCGGGGTGGTGGCGGACTTTGCGAAAACCAACGGGATATCGCTTATCCCGGTCTCAGTCGACGGCCAGGTGGCGGCCACCCTGCCGCAAAGCCGTCCGGATACGGGGCAGTCCCGGTCGATGAACATCATGCACTTTCCGGCGCTCTTCCTGGTTGACCCGCGCAACCAGAACTACCGCGCCCTGTCCTACGGCTTCATGACCCAGGATGACCTGTCAAAACGATTCCTGAACGTGGCCACCGGTTTTAAACCCAATTCCTGAGAGAGTCATATGCTAAAAACGCTTTTCACCCTCATCCGTGATGCAGGGCGGGTTGCCCTGTATTCCTTCGTCCTCGGCCCGGCCCTGGTGCTGTATGTGTTTGTGATGCTGGCGGCGTCAGAGGGTTCACTGTCCCGGCAATTCCTGACGACCTTTCATGACCTGACTGACGGCGCACCTGCCGGCAAGGTGATGGGGTGTGTTAATGAAAAGGTGATGGCAGGAAGCTTCTCGCCACCGAAACCCGGAGAAACGTTAAAGCCTGAGCCTTCTGCTTTAGAGAAAAAACCACCTGAAGTCTTGTGTCAGAGAGGCCCCGTGGACATCGATTCATGGGCGCGTTCGGTTGATGCAACCTTACGCAACGTCTGGATGATGGTGGTGATGTTGGGCTTTGGAGTGTGGTTTGTATCCCGTCGCCGATCCCTGGCCGCCCCAAAACGCATTTCACCAGACACGCATTCGATTTTAGTACGGCAGAACAAGGAGAAAGACGAATGAAACCATCCATTCTCGCAGGACTGATTTTCTGGGGCACGATGGCGCGCGTACTGAGCGAGCTGATGACCCTGTCAGTGGAGCACACTCAGCAGGGGCTACTGTGGCTGTGCAATGGCATGTGGGTTGGCGCGGGGGGCATGGTGATTTTTGCCTTATGCCGCTGGCTGCGCCAGGACAGAACGCAGAAGCATAATGAGGCCGATCATGAACATTAAAACCGGTCTCACAGCACTCCTGTTATCCCTGCCTTTGCTGGCGAACGCCGGTGCGCGTGAGGAGTTAATGGCACTTGAGGCGACAAAAACGACTTCAACTGCTGACGCTGCGACCATCACCACGTCCACACCTGCGGTCCCGGCTCCCGGCAGTCTGATGCTGCTGCCGGACGGACGTCGGGCGAATATGAAAGAGTATGCCGTGGTGCTCTTTATGCAGGCGCACTGCCAGTACAGCGCTAAGTTTGACCCGCTGCTGAAAGGCTGGGCCGATGAACATGCCATCAGGGTGTATCCATACACCCTGGACGGAGGCGGGGACGTCTCTTACCCGACCCCGATGATCCCGCGCAAGACGGACCCTAACTCCCCCATCGCGGACGAGATTGTCACTTTCTTTGGTAACGGCCTGCCGATTGCGACACCGACGGCGTTTATGGTCAACGTCAACACCCTGAAAGCCTACCCGCTCACCCAGGGTGTGATGGACATCCCTGCACTTGAGAGCCGGATGGCCAGCCTGATTCAGGCTGACATGGATAACATCGATCCGAAAATGCTGCCGCCAATGCCGGCAAGCGCGCAGGTCACCCCTCAGTAATACAAACGGACTACAAAATGACGACAAATTCGTATGCGTTATCGCGTACCGAGCGCGTATGGCTGTTATTCAGCGTGACGCTGCTTGTGTCCGCAGCCTTCTATGGCGTGCTGGCCCACCGGGTGGTCAGCGTCATGGACCGTCCTGAACTGACCACCTGTCTGCAGGACTTTCCGGTACTTCTGCTTATCTCGCTGAGCATCGGATTCTTTTTCACTGTTACAGGGCAATACGTCTGCCGGCAGACCCTGGCCAGGAAACCCCGGGAGGAGATTGCATGAGGCTCATCAGACTGAAAACGCTTATCCGAAACCAGGCTATCGCGATACTGAAAGACTGTAGTGAGGACACGGAAGCCCGAAAATGGACTGACCTGTTAACGCTGAAACTGTTTTATGCCTTAATTTTTACCGCTGTGGTCGAAAGGGTATACGTGAAGTGTGCCGGTACAACACTCAGTACGATGGTAGAGCCGGTGACTATTGACCGCTCCGAACAGTTTACGCTTTCACTTCTCATCCACTATCCGCAGTACCTGCTGTGGGGCGTTATGGGCGCGATTTGTGTGCTTATTGCGGTGAATGTACTCGTCTGTAGCTGGCTCAGTCTGGCCAGATATCTTTGCCGCAAACTGAGCCGGGCTGACAGCCCGACAGGTCAGGATACGCAAGCTGCGGAGGTGCCAAATGATTAAGGCGCTTATTACGGCAGGGGTTGTGTTCTTCTCAGGTCTGGCAGCTCTGCCAGCTCAGGCAGACGTTAACGGCGACCTGAACGGCTTCTTTGGCAAGCTGGGCTACAGCGGTAACGTCTCTCAGGCTCAGGCATGGCAGGGACAGGCGGCCGGGTACTTCTCCGGCGGTTCTGTTTATCTCCGCAACCCCGTCAAAAACGTCCAGCTGATCTCGATGCAACTGCCTTCCCTGAACGCCGGCTGCGGCGGTATCGACGCCTATCTCGGGTCGTTCAGTATGATCAGCGGTGAGGAAATTCAGCGATTCGTGAAGCAAATCATGAGCAATGCCGCAGGCTATGCCTTCGACCTGGCACTGCAGACAATGGTGCCGGAGCTGAAGCAGGCGAAAGACTTCCTGCAGAAGCTGGCCAGCGATGTTAACTCCATGAACATGAGTTCGTGCCAGGCGGCGCAGGGCATTATCGGCGGGCTGTGGCCAGTCACGCAGGTTTCCCAGCAGAAAATCTGCCAGGACATTGCCGGCGAAACCAACATGTTTGCTGACTGGGCGGCATCCCGTCAGGGCTGCACCGTCGGAGGGCAGGGCGACAAGGTCACGGCCAAAGCGGGTGATGGTGAAAAAGACCAGGTCCTGAAAAACAAAAACCTTATCTGGGACACGCTCAGTAAAAACGGACTTCTCGCTAACGATCGGGCGCTGAAGGAGCTGGTCATGAGTACCGTCGGCTCAATCATTTTCAATAAAAGCGGGGATGTCACCATCCTGACGCCGCTGGTCGATAACCGCGACCTGATTAAGGTTCTGATGCGCGGGGGGACCGCGAAGGTCTACGGATGTGATGAGGCAACGTTGTGCCTGGGACCGACCGTAAAAGACCTGACCGTTTCTGAATCCAATGCCCTGGTCACGCTGGTTAAAAACCTGATGATCTCCATGCAGAACAAGCTGGTTGATGACAAGCCGCTGACCGATCAGGAAAAAGGGTTCGTTAACACCACGTCCGTACCGGTGCTGAAATACCTGACCAACGCCCAGAGTATGGGCATGAGTGCAACGTATCTGCTCCAGGTATCTGACTTCATCGCGCAGGACCTGATGATCCAGTACCTCCAGGAGCTGGTGAAACAGGCCAGTCTGTCGCTTGCCGGCAAGAACTTCCCCGAAGAAGCCGCCGCGAAGCTGCGTGACAACGTCATTCACGCGCAGGGTCTGCTGGCTGACATGAAGCTGCAGTCAGCAGCAGACCAGAATGCGCTGGACGGTATCGACCGCAACATGCAGTACCTGCAGCAGCAGGTGTCCACCATCGTTTCAGGCTCCTATCAAAGCAACTATCACTGGGGTGATCGCTGATGCTTGAGATATACACCATTTATGGCGGGGGGATGTGGAAAACGGCGCTCGACGCCGTTGTCACCCTCGTCGGCCAGAATACCTTCCACACCCTGATGCGTATTGCCGGCACCTTCGGGGTGCTGGCCGTACTGTTCACCTTCATTAAACAACGTAACCCGATGGTGTTCGTCCAGTGGCTGGCAGTCTTTATGATCCTGACCTCTATTCTGCTGGTACCGAAACGCTCTGTGCAGGTTATTGACCTCTCAGATCCGGCTGCGGTATGGAAAACCGATAACGTGCCGGTGGGACTGGCGGCCATCGCGTCACTGACCACCAGTATCGGTTACAAGATGTCGTCGGTGTACGACATGCTGATGGCCAGACCTGACTCAATCACCTACAGCAAGACAGGGATGCTGTTCGGCTCCCGGATTGTGGCGGAAACGAGTGACTTCACCACGCAAAACCCTGAGCTGGCACAGATGCTGCCGGATTATGTGGAAAACTGTGTGATAGGCGACATTCTGCTGAACGGCAAATACACGATTAACCAGCTGCTGAACTCCACTGACCCGCTGACGCTGATAACGAGCAACCCGAGTCCGTTGCGGGGCATCTTTAAAATGACGTCCACCTCGCGGCAGTTCCTGACCTGTCAGCAGGCCGCCACGGAGATAAAGACGCTGGTTAATACCGACGTGAATCCGGGCAGTGCAACTTTTACCTGGCTGACGCGTAAGGTCTTCGGAAACAAGCTGAACGGCGCAGCACTGCTGTCAAACGCAATGGGGGAAAGTTACGGGTACTTCTACTCTGGCGGTATGACGGCCGCGCAGATCATGAAGAACAACATCACGAACAGTGCCGTGCGACAGGGGATTAAGGGCTTTGCGGCGCGTTCATCTGATACCGCCAACCTGCTGAATCTGGCCACCGAGAACGCGGCAACCAAACAGCGCCTCAGCTGGGCTGCGGGTAACGAACTTGCCACCCGCACACTGCCGTTTGCGCAGTCCCTGCTGATGCTCATCCTGGTGTGTCTGTTCCCGCTGATGATTGCGCTGGCAGCGTCCAACCACTCCATTTTCGGGCTGAACACGCTGAAGATTTACGTCTGTGGCTTTATTTACTTCCAGATGTGGCCAGTGATGTTCGCCATCCTGAACTATGCCGCCAACTACTGGCTGCAGAGCCAGTCCGGGGGGACGCCCCTGGTGCTGGCCAACAAGGATATTGTTGCGCTGCAGCACTCGGACGTGGCCAACCTGGCGGGTTATCTGTCGCTGTCCATTCCGGTATTGTCGTTCTATCTGACCAAAGGGGCGGCTGCAATCGGCTCTCAGGTGGCAGGCAGTGTGCTCAGTTCGGGGGCATTCACGTCCGCAGGTGTGGCAGCGACCACGGCAGACGGCAACTGGTCGTTTAACAACATGTCGATGGACAACGTCAGCCAGAACAAGATGGACACGAACCTGGTGCAGCGTCAGGGCCAGCAGACGTGGCAGGCTGACAACGGTTCAACGCAGACCCAGACGGCCGGTGGCCATACGGTTATTGACGGCTCCGGTGCGATGTCGAACCTGCCGGTGAACATGAGGCTCAGCCAGCTGGCCAGCAGTGGGTTCCAGGAATCAGCCCGCCAGTCGCAGGTTCAGGCACAGACGGCGCTCGATGGCTACAACCACAGCGTGACCAGTGGCTGGTCGCAGCTTTCCCAGCTTTCTCATCAGACCGGTAGTAGTGACAGCCTGACTCAGGGCAGCGAAAACAGCCAGGCAACGAATGCGACGCGCGGTGCCAGCATGATGTTGTCGGCAGCAGAAAGCTATGCGAAAGCAAACAATATCTCCACACAGGAAGCCTATAACCAACTGATGTCAAAATCTGTTGAAGGCAGTGTTAATGCTGGAGCAAGTGGTAAATTTAACACCGGCGATCAGGCATTTGGTAAAGTAGGTAAATGGGCTACCGGGGTGAGTTTTGAAGCGCATGCTGGCGCAGAAGTTAAAGGTTCAAGTGGAAGTTCTCATGGAACCCAGGAAACACACTCCAACAACCAGGATATGCGACATGACCAGAACAGCCAGGCGGTTAATGACTTCCGTCAGGGTATGGATATGGTTAAAAGTAGCCGCGTTACCGATGGTGCGAACCATACGGAGAATGCAGCAAGCAGCAATGTTCAGCAGTTTGCCGCAACACTCAATGATGCTGAAAGCCAGTACCATCAGTACACCACCAGTTCAACGCAGAGTAACGAGTTCAGCCGTATGGCCACACTGGCCCAGAACCAGAGTGCCAGCCTTGACACGAACTATACGCAGGAGTTTGTGGACTGGGCTGCGAATAAATACGGTGACAAGGCACAATCCATGCTGACAAGCGCCCCTTCAGCGCGCGAGGCGGCAATGGAGTTCGTGAATGAACGTCTCAAGCCTGAAATTACGGGGGATTATCAGCAGGGTCGTTCAGATCTGGCCAACGGCAATGAACATGCAGCCTTCAGTGGTGAGCGCGTGGTTCAGCCAGCCAACAGCATTCAGCAAGGATCAGGCCCGGCAGGTAATGATGGAGGTGTACGTTACAGCCCTGTCGAGAGTGGCTCTTATAATTCGAACGGCACGGGGAACCACCATACAGACGGAGCGTCTCAGGTGACGGAATATGCGGGCACTTACGGTGGACAGGTTTCATCTGGGGGGGGAAGCGTGTCTGTGAGAACTGGCGGTTCTGCTTCGGGTAGCCATGAGTCATCATTGTTAGCGCAAAATCAAACGGACAGTGAGAACTTAGCCGGTCAACGGGAAATCAGCCATAACGAAGTACATTCTGGCTACGGCAGACAGGAACAAAGCTCCCAAATCCAGTCAGGCACTCACAGAAGCGAACAGGATAGCCTCTCCATTAAATCCAGTGATCATGATACCGGAAGACATTCGGCTGAAAGGCAACGCTCTGACTCCAGCGCTGGGATGCAGCAGGAATTACGCCAATCCGGGACCTTACGGGAACAAGGGGGAGCAACAGGCCACAGGAACGAAATGAGCCATAGCCCTGCAACCATGAATGTTGAGGAGCAGCGGGTTCAGGGTAATGCTATGCAGGCGTCTTTCAAAGAAAACCAGGCAAAACTGCATGAACAGTCAGGTCAGGGTTTTGGTCCGCAAAATGATATCCAGCGACGTGTAGCGGAACAAAGATCTGAAAACGAGCATAAAATCAACGAATCTGCTGGAGAAATTGGTAAAAAACAATCCACTGTTCAGGCATCCAGTGATATATTGAAAGGAGAGCTTCATAATTCACAAAGTTCATTCTCGAAAGGTTTAAATAAAGAGAAAATCAGTCAGGGGGAATCATCTCCTTCTGAAAGTGATGATGAAATGAAACGTAGATTAGCTGAGCTAAGAGAAAGGAAAACGGGCTGATTAGGAGGGTATATGGCATTCTCAAATGGTGATGCAAAAAAAGAAATTGCTGAGATTATCTCAGGGATTAGTAGTGATGAACGTCCAGTTTCATCGCCCAAGAAGGCTTTCCAGATTGTAGCTATATACCCTGTTATTATGATCCTCACAGCCATTCTGATGTGGTTTGCTTATTATGTCAGCCTGATTCAGGCTGGAGATAATAGCGGGCTAGGCTGGAAGTTCTATCTTGAAGCAGCACAGCTCGTTTTAGGGTATGGAGGATGGATATCTATCGGGGTGACAGCTGTTGCCGCAATATTCTTCATGCTCATAAATTATTCTACTGTTCTGGTATATCTATCTATACCTGAAGATATCAGGAATCGTTCGACATTAATCACTTCCTTAAGGTCCACAGTTAAGAGAATAGCCTTGTACCTATGGGGTAGCGCCACCTTGTTATCTCTCGTAGGGATGATAACTAATTGGGGGATTTTACTGGCAGGGAGTATTCCAGCAGTTTTATTCATTTCAATATTTGTTACTAATGGATATCTTGGAATACAGAGCACTCGTTACGGCCTGGGGCCATTGATGTCAACGGCCAGTAAGATGATGAGTAGATAGAAATGGTCAATATTCTATCTTAAGTAAAATTTAACCTCTGATGAAAATACAGTCCCGGAACTTCATACGTTGCCGGGATTTTTATACCCTCTCGCTGTAAATTAACCTTCAAATCAGCCGATAACGTCTCTGTTAGTTATATCTCGCTAACGGGGACGTTTTTCTATGCACAGGAAGAATTCATGAAATTAAAACAATTAGCCGTTGTAGGTCTGATCGCTTCTACTCTTGCACTGTCAGGTTGTGGTGCCATGTCCACTGCGGTGAAGAAGCGTAATCTCGATGTCAAAACTCAGATGAGTGAAACCATCTGGCTGGAGCCATCATCAGAGAAAACGGTTTATCTTCAGATCCGTAATACCTCTGACAAGGACATGTCTGGTCTGCAGGCACAAATTACAAATGAACTGGCCGCCAAAGGCTACCGCGTCACCAGTTCTCCGGACGCCGCCTACTACTGGATTCAGGCGAACGTACTGAAAGCCGAAAAAATGGATCTGCGTGATGCACAGGGCTTCCTCAAGACCGGGTACGAAGGTGCGGCAATGGGAGCGGCACTGGGCGCGGGTATTACGGCGTATAACTCATCTTCAGCTGGCGCAACGCTGGGTGTAGGGCTGGCCAGTGGCCTGATTGGTATGGCTGCAGATGCAATGGTTGAAGACGTGAACTACACGATGGTGACCGATCTGCAAATTTCCGAGCGCAGCAAGGCGACCGTCACGACTGATAATATCGCTGCACTGAAGCAGGGGACCTCAGGCGTCAAGCTACAGACCAGCTCAGAACAGGGCAACCGCGCTAAATACCAGACCCGTGTGGTATCCAATGCCAACAAGGTAAACCTCAAGTTCGAAGAGGCGAAACCTGTCCTGGAAGCTCAGCTGGCCAAATCCATCGCCGGCATCATGTAATACCCTGCGGCTGTGGCGACCGTCACAGCCTGTTCCCCTCAGACTGATATTCACCGTGTTCTTCCCGGAGCCGGGTGCGTCAGTGCTTTCTGTCAGTTACCAGTAATTACGCTTCCTCGCATGGCTGCGCCAGGCGCAGCCCTGTCTGCGGCGAGCGTTGCGTCCTTAATTTCAAAGGAGTTCGTCCATCATGATGCATCAGATAAATGAACGTGCAGATTACTCAGCTGAATTCTGGTCGCTTATCCATCTGGAAAGCGAGCTGATGGCAGCAAGGGCCTGGATGAATGTATTCGGTTCACTTCCTGAGGGGCAGGGTATGACCATTGTTGCTTTCTGGGCTGGCTATGAATTTACCCTTTATGATCTGGAGCCCCGGGAGTGGCATTCACCGGTTTATAAGGATGTGGCCTCGTCAGTCCGTTCTGTGGCTGCATACATTAATAAACAGGACTGGGAGGACGGATGTCAGCAGGCCAGGTATGAACTGAGTCAGATGGAATAACCTGACGATTAACCCCCACGCGGTACCACATTTTTTCATCCCCCTTTTCAACGTTTCTTCTCTGATAACACACATCACCGCACAGGTGATGCGATAACGGCCGGACAAAACTCTATGAGCTTCGCAGGAAAAAACCTCACCCAGGGCGGTCAGATGACCGCCTACCGCTGGCGCATGTTCATTCAGGTGAACAACTGGATAGGATTCTGGATCTTCATCCTGTTCGCCGTACTGACTACCGCCATCTTTCTCTGGCGAATCCCTCAGGAAGCCCTGGATAACGGTTCACTGTGGTGGTTCGCCAGTATCAACAGCAGCTTTATTGACCTTATGCCGGCATCGGGAACGCCAAAAATCTACGACGTTCACTACTGGTATGCGCCGACCGCGACGGCAATGGTGCTGAAAATGACTTTGCCGCAGATTTATACCGACCCGTACATGCAGGCGATGGGCGACCAGTGTCTGCGCGAGCTGCAATGGGCGGCTGGCGCCAGCGGGCTGTTCAGTATGGTGGTGTTTATCGCCGTGACCTGGTTTATCGCGAATATCGGCCGAAAGGAGAGCGAGGACGAATATCTCTCCGGCATGCAGCTGACCGACAAGCCAGCGGAAGTGAATAAATTACTGCGCAAAAACGGTGAGATCTCTGATCTGCGCGTAGGCGACCTGCATATGGTCAGGATGGCGGAGGTTCTCAATTTCCTGATGCATGGCACTATCGGGGTGGGTAAATCGACCCTCATCCGCTGGCTTCTTGACTTCATCCGCAAACGCGGTGACCGGGCCATTATTTACGACTCCGGCTGTACCTTCACCGAAACCCACTATAACCCTGACACTGATTTTATTCTCTGCGCCCATGACGAGCGCTGTGCAAACTGGCAAATGTGGGGCGAGTGTGTCGACGCGGTCGACTATGACAACCTGGCCGCCAGCCTTATCCCTGTTGAAGGGGATTCCGATCCGTTCTGGGTATCCAGCTCGCGCACCATCTTTGCCGACCTTGCGATACGCATGTCTGTTGACCCGGAACGCAGCATAGAGAAGTTCCTCAAAACCCTGCTTTCTCTCAGCATGAAAAGCCTGCGTGGCTATCTGGCCAACACGCCGTCGGCCAACCTGGTTGAGGAGAAAATCGAGAAAACGGCCATTTCCATTCGCTCAGTGGTGACCAACTACGCCAAAGCCCTTCGCTATCTGCAGGGGCTGGATGACGGGACGAAGCCTCCGTTCACCATCCGTGAGTGGATGACACAGGAGCGATATGACAACAGCTGGCTGTTCATATCGACCCAGGCCCGTCACCGCAAGAGCGTGCGGCCGCTTATCTCACTCTGGGTATCTCTGGCCACGCTGATGCTGCAGAGCATGGGGGAGAACAGCGACCGCCGCGTGTGGTTCATTATCGATGAAGCCCCCAGCCTGCAGCGCATCCCCGAGCTGGCCGAAACGCTTGCCGAGGCGCGTAAATTTGGCGGTTGTTTCGTGCTGGGCATGCAGAACATGGCGCAGCTGGTTCACGTCTACGGCCGCGAGCTGGCCAGAAGCATCTTTGACCTGATGAACACCCGTATGTACGGCCGTTCGCCGAGCGCCGAGATGGCCAAAGTGGTGGAAGAGGAGCTGGGCAACCAGCGTAAGCGCAAAATCCGCGAGCAGAACAGCTACGGTCTGGACCAGGTGCGTGACGGCGTATCTCTCGGTAAAGACGAGGTCAATAACCCGATTGTCGACTACGAGCAGATCATGCGTCTGCCAAACCTCAACTTTTATGTGCGCCTCCCGGGTGAGTATCCGGTCGTCCGTCTGAAGCTGAAATATCGTGCGCCGAAGAAGCGGCAGGCAGGCCTTCTCGAGCGCAACATCCGTGATGCACTCAGTCCGGAGCTGGAGAAGGTTATTCAGGAGAACGAGCGCGCAGCGGCTGCTGCAGGTCTGACGTTCCCGACCGGCGATGAAGTGCTGGAGAAGGGGAGCGAGGCAACATCTGCAGACGACAGTCCAGCTCCAATTTCTTCTGCAGGCGCATCCGGCTCGCCGGCAACACCGGCCGTCGAAAAAGTGGCTCGTACCCGAATGGAAGAACCGAAGCCTTTGCGCAGCGCTGCACCTGAGCAGAAGTCGGTACCTGCCAGGGAGCCCGTCACATCGCGAACAGCGCCAGTGGTTGCGGAAGTCGTAACTCAAAATCACAGCATGGTGACAGACCCTGTCACCGAAGACAAAAAAGACAACGTCGTTTCACTTCGTATTATCGGGCTGGCTAAAAGTACCGCTGGCGCACCGGACAAAGCACCGGCCGTATCCGATGTATCCGGTAGCGAATCTGCGGCTGGCTCCGTACAACCGATGCCGGATGCCCTCAAAGCCCTCCGAAACCGTCACCACATAACTGAAGCGCCAGTCGCGTCACCCCTGAGCATGCTGCACAGGGCGCGTCAGCGCCCTGCCACTTCAGAAGGCGATCAGCAGACAGAGGAAAACGGCGGCGAGTCCATGAACCTCGACATGAAGGTAACGGCACTGCCTGACGGCGGCATGAGTCTGACGACGGCTGGGAAGTCAGTGACACCGCAATCCCCGGATGAAGCCCACAACACCCACCGGCAGCTGGCGCAGGAAGAAGAGAACATTTTACTTCACCGTCACGCGGACGACCCGGGTTACGACGAAAACGACCATCACTATTACGAGAGAGAGCATGACCTATGATGTCAGTCGCCCCAGTAGCGTCAGCCGGTGAGGCTGCAGGCTACTACAGCAATTCCGATAACTACTATTTTCTGGGCAGCCTGCAGAGCCTCTGGATGGGGGAAGGTGCAAAAGAGCTGGGCCTTGAGGGCAATGTTCGTGGCGATGATCTGACGGCCGTGCTCGAGGGGCGTCTTCCGGACGGATCACGGCTTGGCAAGGTGGTTAACGGACAGCACGTCCATCGCCCCGGCCACGACCTGACCTTTTCCGCGCCCAAGAGCGTGTCCATTCTTGCACTCATCGGTAACGATAAAGAAATGGTGGAAGCACATAACCATGCCGTCCGCGTGGCGGCCGGCTATGTGGAGAAGCTCATCTCGGCCCGCGACACGAAAGACGGCGTCACGTCCATCGTACACACCGGCAAGATGGTGGCCGCTGCCTATACGCATGATACCTCGCGCAATCTTGACCCGCAGCTGCACACCCATCTGCTCATTGCCAACATGACGGAGTATGCGGGCAAATGGAAAGCCCTGGCCACGGACTATATCCATAACGCCGGCTTTATCGAGACCGTCATGAAGCACCAGGTCACGCTCGGGAAAATCTATCGCAGCGCGCTGCGCGAGCGGGTTGAAGCGCTCGGCCATGAAGTGGAAGAAGTAGGCAAGCATGGCATGTGGGAGATCAAGGGCGTTCCTGAAGAGGTCAGGGAGGAATATTCCTCCCGGGGCCGGGAAATTCAGGGGGCCGTGGGGGCTGAAGCCACGCTGCGCAGCCGGGATGTGGCCGCGAAAGACACCCGAAGGGCGAAAGTCGACCCGTCACGTATGCGCCTGATGGAGCGCTGGCTGGGTCAGATGAAGGAAAAGGGATTTGATCTGAAAGCGTATCAGGAGAGCGTCGTTCCGCGTGATGCAGCTCTTCGTGAGGCACCGCCTCAGCCGGAGCGGGATCATCAGGCGATGCCTGTTCGTACCGGGCCTGAACAGGATTACCCCCGGACGTCGTCCAGTGCAGAAAATAGCGTCGATACACCTGCTCAACCCGCAGAACGGGAGAGCCAGTCCCGTCAGGCTGTGGCACAGATGGCTGACACACTGCGTCAGACGGTACAGACCGGCCCCAAAAAGACGCCAGCGGCCAGGAACTTTCCTGCAGCGCAGCGGGACACCGAAATACCCCGCCCGGAACTGACTGAGGCTGTCCGGCTGGCCATCTCGCAGCTCAGCGACAGTAAAACTCGCTTCACCTTTGGCGAGCTGATGATGACCACCGCTGAGCTGAGCGAGCAGCTGCCGGAGATTCAGGAAATTCGTGTGGCCATCGATGCGGCGCTGAAGGACGGCATGATTGTGCCGCTGGACAGTGAGAAAGGGGTCTTCACCTCCCGTATTCACCTGCTGGATGAACTCTCGATCCAGGCGCTGAGTCAGGAACATCTCAAATCCACAAAAGTCGTCAGTTTCACCCGCCCGGCGCAGTACGCGCCGGCGGCGCTGGAAGTGGTGGAGAAAGACGCCCTGGTTCTGATGAATGCCCCGTCAGGCGTGGCGGGTATCCGTGACCTGACCGCGCAGCTGGCCGGTATTGCCGGCGCGAACGGTCGTGACGTGCAGGTGCTGGCCAGCTCTGCCGAGCGCGCCATTTCGCTGGCGAAATCCGACGTTTTGCGGGAGCGGATCATCAGCCGTCAGCATGTTCTGAGCGGTGATTTCCACCTGAAACCCCAGAGCACGCTGATTATCGAAGGGGCAGAGCGTCTGGGATTAAAGGAGACGCTGGTACTGCTGGGCGAAGCGCGCGCGCAGGACGCACAGCTGGTCTTTCTCGACAGTGCCGGGCGTCAGGCGAATGGTAATGCCATGTCCGTGCTGGAGTCCGCGGGGGTTGCCCGCTCCCGCCGCACTGAGCCGGCGCCCGGGCTGGAGGCCGAAGTGGTCAGTATTCCGAACAAACGCGACCGTTACGAGGCGCTGGCCAACCGGTTTGCAGAGCTGAGCGGAGGCAGTGAAAACGTCACCGCCGTTGTGGTCGGCAGGCGTGAACAGGCACAGCTGACGGGCCTGGTACGTGAGGCGCTGCAGAACGCAGGACAGCTGGGGCGCGACGGCGTGGAGATAGAGGCCCGGCAGCCGGTCTGGCTCGACAGCAAAACGCGCCGCATGCCCGGTTCATATCGTCCCGGGATGGTACTTGAAGATCGCACGGACGCAAAAGCGCGTAAGTCGTATGTGATTGACCGGGTGCATGAGGACACGCGAGTCCTCTCGCTCATCGACGGGGACGGCGTGCTGACCCGGATGAAAATCGGGGATATCAGCGCTGACTGGCGTCTCTTCAGCCGCGAAACCCTCAGCGTGGCCACCGGCGAAAAACTGCTGGCCGTGGCGGGGGATCGTGAGCACAGCCTGAAGGCAAAAGACCGTCTTGAGGTGACCGGGATAAGTGAAAAGGGGATTGAGGTGAAACGGGGGGAAGAGACCCTGACGCTGCCAAAAGACCAGCCGCTCTACCTGTCGCATGCCTACGTGACCGCGCCGGGCGGCCGGGATAACGACACCGGTGTGGTGCTGGCCGCGCTGAACAGTCGCGACATCTCATCCCAGACCATGAACTCGCTGGCGCAGAGTGGTCACCGGGCGGAAGTGTTCACCGCCGAAGTGCAGGATCGGGCAGAAGCCCGGCTGCAGCGCATGAAGACCAGTGCCTCTCCCGTGCAGCTGGTCAGAAGTCTGAGTGGCCACGATGACGTCAGCCAGGCGGTTGACTCGCTGCATGACAGCGTCCGGACGGACGCCGGACTGGCCGTCTGGCGTGCCATCAATGACCAGCGCACTGTGGTGTTCAGCGAACTTAAGCTGGCGACGGAGGCGCAGAAATATCATCCCGACCTTGAAGCTATCGGGAATGAAATTGGCGCGATGATTAAAAATGGCGAGCTGTTGTCCGTATCCGCAGGGGGAGAGCCGGTACTGGTTTCCCGGTCCACATGGGAGATGGAGAAAGCCATTCTGCGTGTGGTGGAGGAAGGGAAAGGTACGCAGCAGCCCTTGCTGGAACAGGTACCGGAGGCCGTGCTGAACGGACTCACCGATGGCCAGAAAAAGGCGACCACCCTGGTGCTGGGCACCACGGATCAGTTTATCGGGATTCAGGGCTATGCCGGCGTGGGGAAAACCACGCAGCTGAAGGCGGTGATATCTGCACTAGAGACCCTGCCGGCAGACGATCGTCCGGTGATGACGGGGCTTGCTCCAACGCACCAGGCGGTGAAAGAAATGAGCGACGTCGGTGTCCGGGCGCAGACCATCAAATCCTTTATCGTTGAACATGACCAGGCGACGGCCGCAGGTGGTAAACCCGACTATAAAGGACAGGTGTTTCTTATCGATGAGTCCTCAATGGCAGGCAACCAGGATACGGCGGCCCTGTTCCAGGCCATTGCCAGCGGCGGCGGTCGCGCGGTCTCGATGGGGGACATCGACCAGTTTGAATCGGTCGACGTGGGCGCGCCGTTTAAGCTGATGCAGGAGCGCAGCCCGATGGATGTGGCCATCATGAAGCAAATCGTCCGCCAGAAAGACCTGCAGCTGCGCGGTGCCGTTCACGACATCATTGATAACCGGATCGATGCGGCCCTGCAGCGCATTGAAACCCAGCCGGCTGACCGTGTGGCGCGTAGCGCTTCAGCCTCGCTCCCGGGAAGTGCCATTCAGGAAACGGAGACGCCTGTTAACGACATCGTGGCTGACTGGACGGACCGGACGCCGGAGGCGCGGTCCCGTACCCTCATTATCACCCAGCTGAACGCCGACCGTCGTGCGGTAAATGCCGGCATTCATGCTGTGCTGGCTGCCCGGGGAGAGCTGGGGGAGAAGGCCATTACGGTGCCGGTGCTCGATAAAATCACCCACACCCGTCATGAGTTCAATAAAACCGATGCCTGGGAAGCCGGGATGGTGGTTAAACGCGGCGATCGCTACCAGGACGTGCTGGCCGTTGACCGCAACGGCAGTACGGTCACGGTACGCGATGAGGAGGGGAAGATTGGACTGTATTCCCCGAAGGAACTCATCACCGGCGACGTGCAGCTGTTTCGCCGCAGCGAGAGGGAAGTCCGTGCCGGCGATCTGCTGAAGTTCACGGCGACAGATAAGGAGCAGGGACAGATGGCCAGCCAGCGCTATACGGTCGAGTCGGTCAGCGAAACGGGCAATATTCGCCTGAAGGGGGAAAACGGCCGCATTACCATCAATCCTCAGGCGGTCAGGGCGCAGCAGCATATTGACTACGGCTGGGCTGTCACCGGGTACGGTGCTCAGGGGGCCAGTAGCGATTATGTCATTGCGCTTGAGGGCACGGAAGGCGGGCGTAAGGCACTTGCCTCCCGTCGTGCCTTCTACATCTCGGCCTCGCGCGTGAAAGAGCACGTCCAGATTTATACCGACGGGAAAGCGGACTGGGTTAAGGCGGTAAAAACGCCGGAGCGGGATATCAAAACGGCGCACGATGCGCTGGCGCCAGAAACGCAGCGCAAACAGGCGAAAGCCATCTGGGCAATGGGACAGCCGGTGAATAAAACGGCCATTGGCCGCGCCTGGGTGCGCCATCAGGGCATGCAGGATGCGTCACTGACGGCAAAAATCATCCCGGCCACCCGGCGCTTTCCCGAACCGGCGCTGGCGCTGCCGGTGTATGACAACAACGGCCGGAGTGCGGGCCTGGCCCTGGTTTCCCTGGTTGCCAGCCCGGAAGGGCGGATGACACAGGGGGAGACCCGGATGGTCATGACAGAACGTGCCCGTGGTGCGGTACTGCAGCGAAGCCAGTCAGGCAACACGATTGTGGCCAGTGACCTGGCGGCCGCGCTTGATGCAGTACGACATCACCCGAAGGACGGCGTGGTCTGGCAGACCGGCGATGAGCCACCATCAGCACATCTGCTGAAAGTCAGCGGAGGTATCGTTACGGAGGCCGCATCAGAACACAAACTGATCCGTGACCAGGAGGAAACCACACGACAGACGGAACAAGACATGCTTAACAAAGCCGCTAAAGCGGAAAAAGAAAAGAGTGAGACTCGGGAGCGTATTGTTGTGCCGGTGGAGGACGCGGTGCGTATTACGCCCGGGATGCTCGAGGTTGACGACCGGAATGAGCCGATGATTCCTGACGGAAAAGTGCTCATTCAGGTTGCCAGCTCGGACAGCGTTAGCCACGATGAGATTGGCCGTCATATCAGGGCAGAAAAGGAACCATTGGCCAGCAAAGTCGCTTCGGAACGTGCGGGAGTCAGCCGCATTGTGAATGAGCTGGCCAATACCGAGCGGGATATTATCCGGCAACCCGAAAATAGCGAGCGCGGCCGCATGCCGGAGCGAGAAGAACAGACCCTCACCCGAACCATTCAGAAAGAACGTTAATCTCCCTTTTAACCATGAGACTCAGACGATGAAAGTACACAAATTAGCGGCATTAATAGTTACAACATACATAGGTTTTATCGCAACGGCACACGCTTCGGCCCCGCAGCCGGTCTTCAGCCCGGAGCAGGAGGCCCGTATTGGCGAAATCGCAGCAGACTACCTGGTGTCCCATCCGGAGATACTGGTGACGGTCAGTCATAAGCTGCAGGAACAGCAGGAGGCACGTAAGCAGAAGATGTTTGCACTCAGCGTGATGGAGAATCAGGCGAACCTTCTGCATGATCCGGATACTCCGGTTTACGGTCCTGATAATGCAAAGGTCGCGGTGATTGAATTCTTTGATTACCAGTGCGTGTTCTGCAGCCGCTTCGCGCCGGAGCTGGAGAAGGTCATGAAAGCGCAGCCGGACGTCCGCTACCTCTTTAAGGAGTGGCCAATTTTTGGTGGTCGCTGGGAAGCCTCACTGCAGGCAGCGCAGCAGGGGCTGACCGTCTGGCAAAAGAAAGGGCCACAGGCCTATGTCACCTATCACAATGCCATCTACGCCACCGGCCATAATGAAGGCAAACTGACGGAGGAGGATATTCACGGGGCAGCGTCAAAGGCGGGGCTGACCACTCCAGCTCCTGGCGACCATACCGCGTCCCTTGAGAAAAACAGTAACCTGGCAGAGGCGCTGGGACTCACCGGAACGCCGGGGATCATCGTCATGCCCGTTAGCGGGGCGACTCCTGACACCATCACGGTTTTCCCGGAAGCCGTTACCGCTGAAAGACTCCAGGAAGCAATCCGGAAAGCCACCAGGGTGAAATGATCCTCAGTCCGAAGAACGTCTCCCGCCAGAGACTGTTTTTCATGTTCCGCGCGTAATTGCCATCTTCACGTTCCGTTCTCCTGCGCTTCCTCGATCAGGCCTGCTGGCCTGATACTGCGGCGAGCGCTGCCGGTTATAGTCCCTAAAGGACAATTAGCATGCAAACTACGGATGGTTATCTGGTCGAACATCTGGAAAAATTACTGACGAGAAGGTAGTATTCGGATCGTCAGCGATCGTCTTGTGGTGGGACAGATTGTTGATTCAGATTACTTTTGTGACCTAACTCAAACTGACGGTTTGACTGCTTTGTGGTGAGGCAGGCGGGTGACAGAAGATGGTTTTACGGAAGAAATGCGGACTTCCGGAAACAAACAGGGACAGGACGTGTCCGTTAAAACGTTCAGGAGCAGGTGACGGGATATTTCCCAGAGCCTGAATGCACAAACCCCCCGATAACTGTCATCAACTTGGCGGAAGAAGCAGGTATCAGGGGGTCCAAAAGCAGGCGCGTTGCCTGTGAAGGATTATAACGCATGCACCATAGAAAACAACACCCGGCCGCCATAAGAACAGGCCGCCGTGAATGACAAACAGATTTCTGTTCACTGGTCAGATCTACCGAAAGATGAGCTAACCCGCTTCTGGCAGGATGTCGATGCCGGCACTCAGGGTAATTTCCTCATTGCGCCGGTCAAAAAACTGACCCGCCGCAAACGCGGTGAGCATTCCACAAAAGCCAAATGTGAGAACCCGGCCTGGTATCGCCCGGAGCATTATAAAAAGCTCTCCGGGCAGCTCGGTCATGCCTACAATCGCCTGGTGAAAAAAGACAAGGAAACCGGGCAGGTTAGCCTGCGCATGCATGTTTCTCGTCACCCTCTCTATGTCGCCGGCCGCCGTAAAGCGGGCCGTAAATATGGCTTCCGTCCGGAACGTCAGCGCCTGCTCGATGCACTCTGGCCAGTGCTCATCAGCTTCTGTGATGCCGGCAAGCATACCGTTGGCATGTGTATCACCCGTCTTGCAAAAGAACTCAGTGCAAAGGACGCAAAAGGCAATGTCATTCCTGAAACGGAGGTGACGGTGTCACGCCTTTCACGGCTTATTGAGGAACAGGTACGGTTTGGCGTTCTGGGCCTTGCGGAAGAACGCAGCTGGGATCGTGAATCCCGCTCCTGGCTGCCAACGTATGTTTATATCACCCCCGTGGGATTCCAGATGCTGGGCGTCGATATGGACAAGCTGTTTAAAGAGCAGGAGAAGAAGCTACGCCAGAGCGCCGAGCGTGAGCAGCTGATCCGGGAAGGGGTGATGAGCGAACATGATGATGTTCAGCCCCACTCTGCGCGGAAATGCTGGTCTGGCCGTAAGCGCCGGGAGGCACTCGTTTACCGTCGCAAAAAAGGCGCGGAGCGTAAACGTGCCAACAACCTGATTAAGCTGCCGGCAGATGAACGACTCCATGCAATGTCTGGGGTCGTCTCAGAAAACGGAAAATAAAGCACGCTAAGCGTGCGTGGAGGCTGGCACCCAGCGGTACAGCGTCGGAATGGACACGCCGAGGTTCTTGGCCACGTCCTTGGGCGGCACCCCGCTGGCCAGCAGCTTCTTGGCCGACTCGATCTTGCTGTCGGTCATCTTCGGCTTGCGGCCGCCTTTGCGGCCGAGCTGCTTGGCGACTTCCAGCCCGGCGCGGGTGCGCTCGACGGTCAGCTCGCGCTCCATTTCGGCAAGGCTCGCCATGACGTGGAAGAAGAACCGCCCGGATGGTGTGCCGGTGTCGATGGAGTCGGTGAGGCTCCTGAACTGGACACCGTGCTTGTGCAGATCGCCGACCAGATCGACCAGTTGCTTGACCGACCGGCCCAGCCGGTCGAGCTTCCAGACGACCAAAGTATCGCCTTCGCGCAGCATTTCGAGCGTCTTGGCCAAGCCAGGCCGGTCTGCCCGCGTGCCACTCACCTTGTCCTCGAAGACCTTTTTACATCCGGCCTTGCTCAAGGCTTCGCGTTGCAGCTCCAGGTTCTGATCCTGCGTCGAGACGCGCGCATAGCCAATCAACATGGCTTGTCTCGCGCCCGGTCGATGCGTTCCTGCATCGCCTGCATCACTTCTTCGTGGGTGTACGATCTGGCGTTGGCGTCGGTGGCTTGCCGCAGGGCTTCCTCAACCTCGCGCGTCATCCGCTCGTAATCCTCCGGCCACAGCGCTTGCTCCATGCGCAGCGACGCCTGACCCAGCAGGTGCAGCAGGCTGAACAGCCGCATGTCGTTGGTGGCGACGATGCGCTCCCGAATCTGCTCCTGAATAGCTTCGCTAGCCCGATGCGCTTGTGGTGTGGCAGTCCCCTCGTAGTCAGCGGGGAATTCCGCTTCCTCGGCAATCCTTGCCCAGGCGCTGGCCAGCGCCTCGATGGTTGACGTGCTCATTTCCGCCGCTCCTGTGCTCTTTGGCGAATCAACCGGCCAAGGGGCCTCGACGCGAAAACCAGCAGCATCACGCCTATCGGATACCAGGTCGAGAAGACCACCAAGGCATCGAAGGCTGGCCGTCCGGTGTTGGTAGGCAGTACGGCGGTCACAGCCATCAACCCGCCGACCGTCCAGATGATGCGCCACACGTAGGGCATCACGCGGGGCACGTAGCCGTCATCGAAAGCGGTCTGGTAGTAGCGGCGCAGGCCGCGCTCGGCAAGCGCCTGGCGCTGCCGCTCCGACAGCGCATCCGTCCGGCCATACCAGCGCCGGAATGGTGGACAGCGCAGCAGCAAAGGGGTGAAGAGGATCATCACCGCCACGATCGCGACACCCCACGCCATGACGGCGCCGGCATCGGGCCGCTTGGCGTTCTCGATCACGGGCGCGAAGACGCCCGGAGCACCGATCATCCAGAACAGCGCAATGTGCTGATGGAAGGAGAGCTTCATTTGCTCATCCACTTGCGCAGCAGGCGCTTTTTCAGGGAGGCGCGTTCTTGCGGGTTGCGTCCCTTGTGATTGGCGATGCGATCCGCCGTGGCGGCCTGGCGCTTGACGGGCCAGTAGGAGCGGCCATCCTTGCCCATCGACCAGACGCTGCTGGCCTGGTTTTCCAGCAGGGGCAGATGGGCGCTCAGGGCTTCGGGCGACGCGCTGGTCAGCGCCGTGCGCTCACGGGTGCGCCAGCGCTGATGCCAGAGCTTCTTGTCCTCGCGCTCGCTGCCGCAGGTCGTGTGCCCGACGATGGGTGTTTTGCGGCGGCTGCGGCTCATAACGTAGTGGTCTCCAAGAACATTCAGGACTGATCCCAGGCGTCGATGGTCAAGACCTGATCGGCAGGACAGGCGGCTACGCGGTCGGGAACTGGATGGTGTTCAGTCTCATGCCGACCCCATTCGATTGATCGCGTCGCTTGCGGCACGCTGCGACGCAAGGAGGTTTGCGACCTGGTTTAGCAGCCGTGTCCGCTGCATGTCTGTTACCTATCTCCCCGACCGCTCATTGGACCAACTCCAGAGATTGGGCTCTATCGCTCAGCCAATACGAAACCGGCATTGGCTGATGCCACAACCGAGACGAACACAAATGGCTCGGTACCTGTATTTCGCGCCCCGTGCACTTGGCCCGGTCTTGCCACGGCTATCTCACCTTCCCTGAGGGCACGAACAATCCCATTGCCCTGAAAGTAATCAGCCATTCCCGACAAAACAGTCCACGTGTCTTGGCCGTGAGGATGAATGTGAGCCGCAATTTCCTGCCCGGGATGGACATGCCAAACCACGATAATTGAGTCTCGGGTTTCAAGCACAACGGAACGAATAGGCTCGCCTTCGGACGGCTGAACATACTCGGCTACAGAAAATATTCTCGATTCAACAGTCATCGGTGATCCCTCTTTCACAGTGCCCCCAGACAGGCTGGATATGAGTTCTAACTCGAATTTGAACGGGAGGCTGGTCGTGCGGTCGTGCAGTTGCCGATGAGCGTGTCGGCTGCTGCCTCCTTGCCCACCAGCGAACCAGACGGTCGCATGCGCATCCTTTCTTATCGAAACTCGTTGAGATGATATGCAATCAAGAATAGAATTTCAAGAACTATTTTCGAGAATCGCAATGCCTTGATTCCCGTGCCGCGCCGGTTGCCTTGGCGGGCTTGTCACAAACCTACGTTTTCAAGAAGAAGGAAACCGCATGCCCCGCCGTTCGATCCTCTCCGCCGCCGAGCGCGAAAGCCTGCTGGCGTTGCCGGACACCAAGGATGAGTTGATCCGTCACTACACGTTCAGCGAAAGCGACCTCTCCATCATCCGGCAGCGGCGCGGCCCGGCCAATCGGCTGGGCTTCGCGGTGCAGCTCTGCTACCTGCGCTTTCCCGGCGTCATCCTTGGCGCTGATGAGCCACCGTTCCCGCCATTGCTGAGACTGGTCGCCAACCAGCTCAAGGTCGGCATCGAAAGCTGGGACGAGTACGGGCAGCGTGAGCAGACCCGACGCGAGCACCTGGTCGAGCTGCAAACGGTGTTCGGCTTCCAGCCGTTCACGATTGGCCACTACCGGCAGGCTGTCCAGTTGCTGACCGAGCTGGCCATGCAAACCGACAAGGGCATCGTGCTGGCCAGAGCCTTGATCGAGCACCTGCGGCGGCAGTCGGTCATTGTGCCCGCCCTCAACGCCGTCGAGCGGGCGAGCGCCGAAGCGATTACCCGCGCCAACCGGCGTCTCTACGACGCCTTGGCTGAGCCGCTGACGGACGTGCATCGCCGTCGCCTCGACGATCTGCTCAAGCGCCGCGACAACGGCAAGACGACGTGGCTGGCCTGGCTGCGGCAATCCCCGGTCAAACCGAACTCGCGGCACATGCTGGAACACATCGAACGCCTCAAGGCGTGGCAGGCGCTCGACCTGCCCTCCGGCATCGAGCGGCTGGTTCACCAGAACCGGCTGCTCAAGATCGCCCGCGAGGGCGGCCAGATGACGCCCGCCGACCTGGCGAAGTTCGAGCCGCAGCGGCGTTACGCGACCCTGGTGGCGCTCGCCATCGAGGGCATGGCCACCGTCACCGACGAAATCATCGACCTGCATGACCGCATCCTGGGCAAGCTGTTCAATGCCGCCAAGAACAAGCATCAGCAGCAGTTCCAGGCATCCGGCAAGGCGATCAATGCCAAGGTGCGGCTGTTCGGGCGCATCGGCCAGGCGCTGATCGAGGCCAAGCAAGCGGGCCGCGATCCGTTCGCCGCCATCGAGGCCGTCATGTCCTGGGATGCTTTCGCCGAGAGCGTCACCGAAGCGCAGCGGCTCGCGCAACCCGAGGACTTCGATTTCCTGCACCGCATCGGCGAGAGCTACGCCACGCTGCGCCGCTACGCGCCGGAATTTCTCGACGTGCTCAAGTTGCGGGCCGCGCCCGCCGCCAAGGACGTACTCGACGCCATCGAGGTGCTGCGCAGCATGAACAGCGACAACGCCCGCAAGGTGCCCACCGACGCGCCGACCGAGTTCATCAAGCCGCGCTGGCAGAAGCTGGTGATGACCGACACCGGCATCGACCGGCGCTACTACGAACTGTGCGCGCTGTCGGAGCTGAAGAACGCGCTGCGCTCCGGCGACATCTGGGTGCAAGGCTCGCGCCAGTTCAAGGACTTCGAGGACTACCTGGTGCCGCCCGCGAAATTCGCCAGCCTCAAGCAGGCCAGCGAATTGCCGCTGGCCGTGGCCACCGATTGCGACCAGTACCTGCATGACCGGCTGACGCTGCTGGAAACGCAGCTCGCCACCGTCAACCGCATGGCGCTGGCCAACGAGCTGCCGGACGCCATCATCACGGAGTCGGGCCTGAAGATCACGCCGCTCGATGCGGCGGTGCCCGATACCGCACAGGCCCTGATCGACCAGACGGCGATGATCCTACCGCACGTCAAGATCACCGAATTGCTGCTGGAGGTAGACGAATGGACGGGCTTCACCCGGCACTTCGCCCACCTGAAGTCAGGCGACCTGGCCAAGGACAAAAACCTGTTGCTGACCACGATCCTCGCCGACGCGATCAACCTGGGCCTGACCAAGATGGCGGAATCGTGCCCCGGCACGACCTACGCCAAGCTGGCCTGGCTGCAAGCCTGGCACATCCGCGACGAAACCTACGGGGCGGCACTGGCCGAGCTGGTCAACGCGCAGTTCCGACATCCCTTCGCCGAGCATTGGGGCGACGGCACCACGTCATCGTCGGACGGCCAGAACTTCCGCACCGGCAGCAAGGCCGAGAGCACCGGCCACATCAATCCGAAATACGGCAGCAGCCCAGGGCGGACGTTCTACACCCATATCTCCGACCAGTACGCGCCGTTCCACACCAAGGTCGTGAACGTCGGCGTGCGCGACTCGACCTACGTGCTCGACGGCCTGCTGTATCACGAATCCGACCTGCGGATCGAGGAGCACTACACCGACACGGCAGGGTTCACGGACCACGTCTTCGCGTTGATGCACCTGCTGGGCTTCCGCTTCGCCCCGCGCATTCGTGACCTGGGCGACACCAAGCTCTACATCCCGAAGGGCGATGCCACCTACGAGGCGTTGAAACCGATGATCGGCGGCACGCTCAACATCAAGCACGTCCGCGCCCATTGGGATGAAATCCTGCGGATGGCCACCTCGATCAAGCAGGGCACGGCGACGGCCTCGCTGATGCTCAGGAAGCTTGGCAGCTACCCGCGCCAGAACGGCCTGGCCGTCGCCCTGCGTGAGCTGGGACGCATCGAGCGCACACTGTTCATCCTGGACTGGCTGCAAAGCGTCGAGCTGCGCCGCCGCGTGCATGCCGGGCTGAACAAAGGCGAGGCGCGCAACGCGCTGGCCCGCGCCGTGTTCTTCAACCGCCTGGGGGAAATCCGCGACCGCAGCTTCGAGCAGCAGCGCTACCGGGCCAGCGGCCTCAACCTGGTGACGGCGGCCATCGTGCTATGGAACACGGTCTATCTGGAGCGGGCCGCGAACGCCTTGCGTGGCCACGGTCAAGCCGTCGATGACGGCCTGTTGCAGTACCTGTCGCCGCTCGGCTGGGAGCACATCAACCTGACCGGCGATTACCTCTGGCGCAGCAGCGCCAAGATCGGCGCGGGCAAGTTCAGGCCGCTACGGCCGCTGCAACCGGCTTAGCGTGCTTTATTTTCCGTTTTCTGAGACGACCCCTGTCTGAATGGATTTACCGCACGCTGCCGCCTGACGAAGCGTACTGGTGCACATCTGAGCGCCTGAAGGCTCTGGCCATCCAGCATCTTTACCAGCTGGATCTGGCGCTTTATCCACCGGACTAGTCACAAACGACACGACAGTCTTGCTGTTTACAGGCCCCTCACCGGGGCTTTTCGTGCTGGTTTTTTTCGGCCATTCCGCTCATTTTTCACACTTCACTGCTTTCCCTTTCCGTTCACCATGGCGTTTTGCGTGTCGTTATGGCCCGCAGTGGCCACTGGCTCTTTTTTTTACACAGAAATCCGCAAATGAATAAGTGAAGTAACCCGGAAATGAATAAAAGACATTCCGCAAAATAGTCTTACTTCACCTTTTTTATCTCTCTGTTCATTTCATTCCAGAGTGGATCTTTGTCTGCGGCCACTCTGTGGATAACGAATAATGCCTTCGCATGCAGCGGCCTCACGGCCGCGCGCTCAGAAGAAAATAAAAAGTACCTCCCGTCGCAAGCGCCGGGCCCCTTTCTGGCCAGAACCCGGCACCGCATACATACCTGACCCCTGCTATACCGAAGCCGCCCCGGCCCGAAGGGCCGGAACACCCTCGCTTTAAGAGGGATGTTGTAACTAGAGATCAGAGCCGCTGCAGTTTAAGTCGCGGTAAGCTCACTGTACACGCTCGTAAGCGCCTCACGGCGCTAACGCGGAGATACAGCCCGTCAGCGGCCTCTGGCCTCGACGTGCTCACTCCGACCGCGCACATCACAATCAGGCGTGGCGGTTAACGGATATGGCTTTGCAGGGTAAGGGATGGGACAGGCAGAACCTTTCAAACCGCAGCGGCTTACGCCGGTCACGGCGCCCATCAACGTTCTCCCCCTGTCTGGCCTCAGCTGGCGCCTCCATGCCGCGATGCGGCATCAGTGAGTTCTGCAGGACAGCGTGCCCATTTTTTGTTGTCAAAAATCGTTTCGGGAATATGTTTTCAGAAACAGATAAGCGAGGCGATAAAATGGACACGTTGCTTTTACCCGGCCAGAACCCCCGTGCCTGGGCGGAAACCATGATCAACCTGGAGGCCAGGAAACTGGTTAACACGGCCAACACGGTGGCGGCTATGCATCTCCAGGATGGTTTTATCCGGATTCAGTTTGTAGATGAGATCAGGGCATTTATCATGGCCCAGTTTGAAGCCGCACGCCGGGCAAAAACGGATGATGACTGTATGGCCTGCCTGCAGGCATTGCGCGCAGAGAACACCAGTCTGCTTGAACAGTCCCGTTCGCTCAAAACCGGCTATGCAAAACTCTATGCCGAGGTGAAGGTTGTCCGGGACGAGAACAAAATTGTGGGCTACATCATTTCAGCGGTCGACGTCGTGGTGGCCGGTGCGGCCATCTTCGGTGGGATCGTCATGATGTCTTCGATGACGCCGGTGGGCGTGGTGGCCGGCGCGGTGATTGTCGTAAATGGATTCAACACGATTTCACGGGAAGCCGCGCACAACCTCCTCGGCGATAAGCAGACGGAGGGAATTTTCGCTGACGGCTCGATGGAGATCGCTGAATTTCTGGGCTTCAGCCGGCAGCAGGGTCTGGGGACCTATAAGGCAGTCACACTCTTCAGTGAGGTCTACGGCGCGTATGGTCTTCGGCTGAAACCCGAAGCACAACGGCTGTGGTACTGGACCAGGCCCGATTTCTTCAGGAAAGTATCCGGTACGCCACGTCCCGCAATGGCGCTTAAGATTGCGGGATGGGGGGTTAAAGCCAAAGTGGCGCTTGATTTACTGACTATTGAGCCTTCCGGGAAATAGTCTTCTGCAGGCGGAATGCTTTCCAGCCCAGCGCAGGTGGGAAGGTCACCCAGGCGATGATCAGGACAACAAGGGAGCTCATGCCCCCGGAAAGAATGTGTGTCCGGCTGCCGGCAATAAGGGTGACCAGCATTACCAGAACCAGCGCGACGGTGATCCATACCGACACACGGAACCGCCGTGAGAGCGCATCGATGAGATGCTGCATGGTACCTCCGCCTGCTGCAAGCCGGCCCTGTAAATTGTCCACTTCGCTCTTGCTGAAACCTGCCTCAAGCAGCTCTTTCTCACTGATAGCCATCTCGTCCTCCCTAATCGGCGAAAGTATACTGTATCAGACCAATAATCCCCAGGTGACCGGCGTAAGCATAATAAAAGAAATTACGCGGCATGAAACGTTTGCTGCCTTCCGGACAGATTCTCCTGCAGAAGGAAATCACTGCCAGGGGGAATACCAGAGTAGGCAGCGTGGCCAGTAATAATGTTTCTGCGGGCAGGTTCAGGAGATGCGATAACCCGTTTAAACAAATCAGTGACAGTACGGCAGTGATGGCCGCCAGCCGCTGCACTTCGGGCGTATCGCTGCCCGAAACGGTTGCCATACTGATGGCCAGCGTAATTCCAGCCAGTCCGTAGCTTGCCGGATGCAGTGGCCAAATCATGAGGGCCAGGAGCAGATATCCTGCAAGCATTCCTTTCCGGCCGTGCCGGTACTGCAGGGCAATAAGCTGTGTGACGCCGGCAAACACGAACAGAATGTTCAGGGCCCACCAGGGCTGGTGATGCCAGAAGGCCAGGCTGAACACCGGCTGCGTGATGACTGCCCAGATCCACAGACGCCAGGCTCTCTTCTGAAGTCGTTCCGGGGTGCGCTGTGCGTTCATCGCCCATATAAGCGTGAACAGGGGGAAGGCCATCCGGCCAAGCGCATACATCACCGGCCAGGCTGGCGACAGAAACACCGTATTGGTGTGGTCGATAATCATGGCCAGAAGAGCGAGGAGCTTGACCATATCGAGAGCAGCGGGACTGAGCTGTCTGGTGGTCCGGATGTGGGGTAATACGTCGGGTACTGAATGATTCATGCTGTATATTCCCCTGGCGACACGCGGTTAACAGCCACCCCTGAACATAATGCCAGAATGCCCTGCCGGTTTGCGCTGTGACCCTGACCTTGAGTTTCTCCAGAATCTTGCGCACCGCAAATTCTGATTTATCACGCAGCACGCGCATTGCACCTGCCACATCCTTATTCTGAATACAGATATTTAAAATATGAAAATCGTTCATCACACTCCCTTCCTTACTATATATATCGGCAAAGATATTGATATATTTAGATTAAGGAGTGTAATTGCTTATTATTTTACCATATTTTGCAGGGGCAGATGCTTTATAATTATAAAACATGCTGCTGCAAAATAACTTCATATACATCTCAGCCAAAACCCGGTTATACCTGGCTGATATCCGAAGAGGGAGCTGGATGAAGCTTTGCATAATCTTCTCGAAGCGATTTTGCCGCGGGTTTCCAAGCTTTCGCCCACTCATCATCCATTCTTCCTACACCTACAATCTTCAGTGCGACAGCATAGGGAGTGCGCCCTTGCTGCTTTGAAAGCCACAGGATGTGATCATCAATTCTGTCATCAGGTAAATCGTCGATAATGGAATGGATAACATCGAGGTCCTCTGGCAGCCACGGCTTTCCTGTACGGGGAAACACCTGGTCCGGTTCGCGCGGTTTCTTTACCTTCTCGTTTTTAGCGATCTGCCTGGCTTCGTTCTCCGCAGAAACGAGTCGTAGTCGCTCCTTAAGCCCACCCAGTGTGGCAACCGTTTTAATTAAATTTTCTCGCTGTTCGCGAGTAATACTTTGCTCATCGCAGATAAGGTCGTTCAGGGTATCTATGAGTGTATCCACACGATTTTCTGTTAATTTCATTTCCAGCTCTCGCTTAAGGCTATAACTCAGCATTCTATTAGATATCTATCCGATTTCGCATTCCTGTTGATCTCATAAACGAAGTCCATAGTCTCGACCACAAAGCATGGAAGCCTGATGCTAAAATGATATACTGATGTAAGAATAAATCTTACATTAAGAAACGGAGGGGTTATGGCCCGTACGATGACGGTGGACGTGGGTGAAGAGCTGCGCGAATTTATCGATTCTCTGGTTAAAGCCGGTGATTACCGTACACAGAGCGAGGTCATGCGCGACGCGCTGCGGCTGCTCCGTGAAAAGCAGGCTGAATCCCGTCTTCAGGAACTGCGCGATCTGCTGGCCGAAGGGCTAAGCAGCGGCGAGGCGAAACCATGGAACAAGGATGCCTTCCTGAATAATGTCAGGGCCAGGGTGGCAAATGAAAGAGATTGAGCTGACTCCCAAGGCAGAAGAAGATCTGGAAGCTATCTGGAACTACAGCTTCAGACAGTTTGGGGTTGTTCAGGCGGATGCGTATATCGGCCGTATAGCAGCGGTGTTTGATGTGCTGACCATGCATGACATCGGCACGCATCGCGCAGAGCTCGGCGAAGATATCAGCTCGCTGCCGGTGGAACAGCACATGATCTATTTTGTGTCATCACATTCAGTGGTTACGATCATTCGCATTCTCAGCCAGTCTCAGGATACAGCGCGGCATGAACCCTGGATATAGGATATAACCGGGAACGAAAATAATAATTAAAAACAATATGATACTGATATTTTTTTCATGAACTGAATTCTCGCGCAACATAAGTTAAATTTTATTTGATCAGGGCCAATTATGATAATGGTGATGGATGCTTTTAATGACACTTATTAATTACGAAAAAAAACGCTCCCGGCGGGAGCGTAAGCCAGTGACTTCGGCGTCAAATGAGGGTCTGACAAGTGGAGCTGCGGGTTAATTCTGGGTGATCTGGCTGCGATGCTTTTCAGCCTGCTGCTGATGAATCACTGAAGACTGACCATTATTCGCCTTCTCGTGTACAACAGCGGCTTTCTCATGCTCGTTCATTTCGGAAAATGATTTTGCTGTTTCGTTAGAAGCTGCTGGCTTGGATTTCATCATTTTTTTATGCATTTCAGCCATGTCCTGATGGGCAGAAGCGTTGCCGTTTTGCATCATTTCATGGGTCATTGCAGCCTGATCGTGACCGCTCATATCCATCATTGTCATACTGTCTCCCTGAACAGCGCTTTTTTCAGAGGTTGACTGCATCTGATGGGCGGGTGCCTGGGCATTATTTACCTGGTCATGCATGTTCATTGTCTCTGCAGCCATGGCGGATGAAGCGACAGCCATAATGGCAACAAATGATACAAGGATCTTTTTCATGGTTGGGTCTCCGGTGTTTTCATACCCAAACAATCAACGGCTTATAACAGAGAAAGCATTTGATCTCAGGG